>DASUBD010000190.1:0-56158 GCA_035763445.1 Candidatus Angelobacter sp. | reverse complement strand
TTCATAGGCTCCTCGCCGGACTCGTATGGGCCATTCGAACTGACGCGCATTGTTGATGCTATGACCGTGGTCACACTGAAGGCCAAGTCTCGTGATTCTCTGCGATCGGGGGGTGGGCGCGTGGAGCGTGAGATTACCCATTTAATGATCTGGCAAGCAGAATCAATGTGATTTGCCCAAAAGTTTGCGCCATGGTGCCAACATTGAATTTGCCCAATCCACTAGCTTGGGCCCAGCCGGTCTAGGGAAGGCCGATTTCACGTCGCAAAGAAACTTTACTTGCATTCGACAACCGCTAAAACTGCAGAGTCTCCTTTGGCGGCAGAAGGAATTGGAAGATTTTGTAGCTGTTGGAGAAAACTTCAGTCTCAAAATGCCAAGGTTCCTCTTCTCCCCCTCGACCAACAATCAATTCAGCCTCTGTAATATCGTTGAATCTCCAGCCGTGACCTCTTCGAAGGAGTTCACTGCCCTTGACAGATCCACCTTTGATCTCCAGACCAGCAAAGTACTTTCGTCGAAACGGCAAAGAAGTGATCGTGTAATGAATTTTGTATTCTGATTCGTCAGCATCACCTTCATCGAATTCTCTTGGAATCTTGTCGTAGACGATTACGGCGCAAGGGAGTACGTGCCGTTCCGCATAGCGCCGAATGGCAGATTCAAGCGAGGCATCATAATTAGCTGACAACTGAATAGGTGCTCGGATCGAAGTGGGAAGGTTCAACGATTCCTCGGTGAAACGATTACCTTGGAACATAAGTTCGGCGGCTATGGCATTCGCCTCCCGCTCAAATCGCATCTTTACCCACCAGCCTAGCGTCTGGTCATTGTCTGGTAGAAACAACTTCGCTTGGTGCTCAGGCATGATGAAATGAGCGATCTCGTGCAGCGTCGCCCATTTCTTACGCTTACTGGGGAGTCCCGCCTGCGTCGCCACAATTCGATCGTTTACGCTAAGAGCTGCGCGAATATCAGGAAGAGTTTTCTTGTCCTTGGGAATGAAATCCTCAAGTTCCTGCATAAAGTCGAAGCTCAGCTGTTGAAGGCCAAGGTAGTTCAACAGCTTGCGTTCGTCCGTTGGAAGCTCATTCGCAGAGCCAGCCTCAACAAGAAGGGTTTCGGCTATTTCCTCCGGTTGTGGTTCTAGAAGGGGATTACTTGTCGGTTGAAATTTCTGCATGCCGCTTCAGGGCTCTCGCAATTTTGCGTTTAACTTCTTCATCCACGAGATCACTTGCATTGGTAGCCACGGTTTCTTTGCCTTGAAACTTATTAGCTCTCAGCCTTTGCAACCAATCCAGAGCAGCTGCATTTACTTTAGGTTCTGAGTCTGGGGTTCGGAAGAAATAGCTAAGTGGTACTTTGAAATGCTCAGCCAGTTTCTGTAGAACCTCTCCACGTGGCACGCTTTCTTGATTTTCTAGCGTTGATAGAGTCGTGGCAGGCATGCCCAGAGCACTCGCAACTTCTCTTTGGGAACGGCCTCCACGCAAATTCCGAAGCCTCTGCCCGAAGTTTTCCATCCGTTACCCGCTCCCTCGTGGTGATGTCTCGAATTTGATTCTAGCTTCGATTTCTGCAAAATACCAGAAAATAAGCAACTTATATCGTCCGTATGCGATGTCCGAAAAAACCGTTGACAACAAACGGCAAATCGGAATACCATCCTGCCCATCAAGAACTCAGAAAGCCTTAGGAGGGCACTTGGAAAACACAACGCAGACCAATGAAAAGGTGAAAGTCATCACCATCAAGGTAAATAACCAGCCGATCGGCTTTCAGGAGAAAGACGTCACAGGGCTCCAAATCAAAGAAGCCGCGATCAGCAAGGGAGTTGCGATTGAAAAGGACTTCCAACTTTTCGAAAAGCACGGAGACGGCAAGCTCACGCTGATCGGTGACAACGAGAATGTAAAGATCCACGAAAACGAAGAATTCCGTGCGACTGCGCCGGACGACAATTCCTAATTCGGAGCCGCGATATGACGCCAGACGTCTCAGCTGGGATTGACGAAATTAAGGCCATGTTCCCCAATAGCGCTGTCATCGCTGAGGAAGATGGAGAGGGAGGTGCCTACGTAACTGTGGTTGACATCGAGATCGGCTCGCAGTACCAGCCGTCGGTTGCCTCTTGCGGATTTCGGATTAGCTATCTCTATCCAAGAGCCGACATATACCCACATTACATCATTGGGGGGATCAGTCGCCGAGATGGCCAAGCCCGACAAGGTGTCCAGCAGGTGACATGGCGCAACCAGCAGGTCTTGCAGCTCTCGCGTCGTTCAAACAAATGGAATGCAGCGCACGATACAGCAGCACTCAAATTAGCGAAAGTCCTGGAGTGGTTCCGAAAATTATGAAGCTTAAATTGCCGATCACGCTCACCATTGATGAGGTCTTATTCAACAGGCTGCACCAGCATTTGTTTCCCGGCGATTTTGACGAGCATGGAGCCGTTATAGCTGCCGGCATCGCACAGACACCGAATGGGACTCGACTTTTAGCTCGCGAGGTGTTCCTCGCGAAGGATGGAGTCGATTACATTCCAGGGACTCGCGGCTACCGGGCGTTGACTGCCAACTTCGTCGCTGAAAAATCGGACTTTTGTTCGACCGAGGGTCTCTGTTATCTAGCCATCCACAATCACGGCGGCTTTGATTCTGTCGGCTTCTCCCCTGACGACGTTGCCTCTCACAAGCGAGGCTACCCGGCTCTGCTTCAAATCTCAAACGGCATTCCGGTCGGCGCACTGGTCTTCGCCAAGGCCGCCGTAGCTGGAGAGATCTGGACAACTGAGGGAGTTTTCCCTTTAAAGAACATGAAGATCGTTGGAAAGCACACGCGTCTTTTGTACCCATCGCCGCAGGATATGCCGCGTCGGTCAAAGCGAGTGTATGACCGCCATGCACGCCTTTTCGGTGACGCAGGCCAAGAGATTCTCCGGGGACTAAAAATCGTCATCATCGGACTCGGCGGTGGTGGCTCGTTGTTGAATGAGTGGCTTGCGAAATTAGGTGTCGGTCACATCGTAGCCATTGACTTCGATCGAATCGACATAACCAATCTGCCACGCGTTGTTGGTGCAACGCGATGGGATGCTAGAACTTGGCTAACCGGAAGTCGCTGGGGTTGGCTGCAACGGCTCGGCAAGCGGCTGGCAGCTCACAAAGTTCATATAGCGAAACGGGTCGCTAAGAAGGCAAATCCTTCAATCACATACGACGCTTTGGTCGCCGATATCCTCGATTCCTCTACGGCCATGTTGGTTCGCGATGCAGATTTCATTTTCCTGGCTACGGACTCAATTCGGAGTCGCCTCGTCTTCAACGCTCTAGTTCACCAGTACGTGATCCCTGGCGTGCAGATCGGCGCGAAAGTCACAGCGGACAAGTACACGCGTGAGGTGGCGAACATCTTCACAGCAACTCGCTTGGTACTACCCGGCCTCGGTGGTGGGTGTCTCGATTGTGCTGGCGCGATTCCTGCTTCGCGGCTCAACTCGGAGGGAAACAACGCTGAAGAGCAGAGAGCCCAAAATTACGTGGATGATCCTCAAGTCACGGAACCTAGTGTAATCACACTCAATGTTCAATCAGCCGCTCAAGCCGCAACAGATTTAATGATGATGTTCACTGGCCTTTTCGAGCCGAACGCTGAGATGGGCCACATCATGAACTTTGCTCGTGAGAGACGAATCAGTTTCGTTGAACCGAAGCCGGATCCTTTCTGCCTCGATTGCGGTACGACAAGCAGAAGCCGGAAGGGTCGAGGCGATGCTGTCCGCCTTCCGTGTCGGGTTTGACGAGATTCTCATTTTTTAGACCAGGAGGGCTACAGATGCCTCGATTCACTGTAAGGGTGGAGTTGCACGAATACAGCGGGAATAAGCCCGATTATGACGACTACGAACGACTTCACGTCGCCATGCAGCAAAGCGGCTACTACCGGGTGATCAAGAGTGATGAGGATAAGTGGTACCACATGCCAAATGCGACTTACACAGCGGAACTTTCCAAGACCACCGCTGGTGTTCGCGATGAGGCATCGGGTATTGTCAAAATGGTATGGCAAAGGGCTGGTACGTTCGTCACAAAAGCTGATGATAACCGCCACTGGCAAGGCCTGATTCCTGCTTCAAACCAAGATGTTCTAAAGTACACGGCGTAAGATCGCCAGGCACAGCTCCCGGCTGTTGTACACGGGCATTCACCTTATTGGGAGCGAGGTCTAAGGATTCTACTCTCGGCATGAGTTTGGAGAAGGAAATTAAATGCCAGGTCGCAAGAAACATCAAATTGCTGGAACAGTTACTGGTGCGGCACGTGTCGCATACCAATCGTGGGGAACACCTGATTGTTTGATGGAGACGATTGGGGGTGGATGCGGCGGATACTTGTCGTCAATGCTGCCGGATTTTCTGGAGCCTGCCATCTCCTCGTGGCATAGGGGTACGTGTCACAGCGTAAGTGCCGGGGGAGTTGTGCTCGGTATTGATAAGGTGCTGGCACAGTGGGCCGATTACTGCCGCCAACAGGCCAACAAATATCGGGCAATCCAGACGGTGCAAGATCCAGTTACCGGGGCGATGAAGCCAGTGGTTCCGCTCACCCTTTTACAGCAGCTAGCCCAGCTGTTCTGGAGCTTTCTGGCAGGCCTGCTGAATGGCCTTGTTCCAGGCTACATATCCCATCTTGCGCTCGACGCAGGGACGCCACGTGGGATCCCATTCTTTGGTGCCGCCTAATCATTGCCGCAAGGAGCTAGATTGACGTGAGTTCTCCTGTTGCGGTTCCAGAACACCGCGCAACACTGTGGAAAGCTCTGCTTGTTGCGGAGTTCAATGTTTGCTATTGGACTCTCCTCGCTCGGCGAGAGACCAAGATTGAGATGGCCGTGAAAGGTGTCAGTGCATTATCCCCTGCTGTTGCGGCTTGGACAATTTGGGCGCACTCTCCTGTCATCCTGACGATCCTTTCCATGGCCGTTCCGGTGGGTACTTGGTTCCACAGCATCACTAATGACCGTTTGAAAAGGATTGCTTCGCTGGTCGGATCCTGGAAGCAGATCGCGATTGAATACGACCTTTTGTGGCAATTCGATTCCGATTTGGCAAGCCCGGAGACTTGGAAACGTTTTGAAGAAGCTACAAAGCTCCAAGCCAAAACAGATGAGACTGGCCTGCCCGTCATTGATAAACTTAGGGAAAAGGCTTTCACACAAATGATGAAAAACAGAGGATACTGATGGCCGAGAAAGGGAAACCGCAGCAGCCACCCCAACCACCACCTCCCCAACCCCAGAGACCTACACGCGATACGGATCGTGTCATCAAGATCGATCCTCCGCATCCGCTGCCGCCCCCACCTCCAAGAGAGAGGACGTAGTGTTGAAATAATAATGGGCAGCCAAGAATCCTGAATGGACGCTGATTATGTGGATTTTTATCGACGAATCCGGGTCATTTTCTTGGACGAACAAAGGCAAGTCTCTTTTTTGCGGACTAAATGTTTCCGATAAGGAATTGCCTGAATTGGAAAAGCGTTTCGCGGCTTGGAAACGCACGGTTGTAGGACAGAGCAAGGCGGAGTTGAAGGGGCCACATCTAACGGCAAACCAGCTGTACTCTTTCGCATACAAGGTGCTCCCTCCGACTAGGCGAGAAATTCACCTGACGCTCGTCGGCGGAGACACGCAAGCCACCGAAGAATCATTTGTCGAACGGCTGCGCGATCAGGCTGCCGAGCTATTCCAGTTGTCCTCTGAGTTGTGCGCCGAGCATGAGAACAACAAATTGAGAGAGACCTATCGACAGATGAGCGGCTGGGTTAGAAACCGAAGCACATCTAACGTGTTTTGGGTTATCGCGCTTCAGCAAGCAATTATCGAAACACTACAACATGCGATTGTCAGTTTCGCAGAACTGGAGCACTCCAGCGAGTTTGAAAATATTGAGATCGCCATTGATGAGAGCTTCGTCAGAAGAGACGAGCACGTTGAGTTCTGGCGCGAGTGGCTGCGCAATGATCTAATGAAAAACAGTCGGCAGCGCGGAGTGACGACGATCAAAGAATGGCCTCCTGATCATCCGTTCAAAAGAAAATATCTAGTCTACAAAGGCTTGTTCGACTTCAATGACTTATTTAGAAATCACACAAACTTTCGCGATTCGAAGTCAATGATTGGCCTCCAAGTGGCGGACATCTGCGCTCATATCTTCTATCGGAATTTCAGGGATTTTCCTGATCCGAGGGCTTTTGACGCGCTGAGGCCAAGAGTTGTCGGCAAGAACGGTATCGTTTTACATACGATTACAGTAACTGAGGCAAGCTTGCATCACGATGATTTGGCAAATCACGTTGGTACATTCGATATTGACGAGTGGAAACGTCTCGCTGACGAGAGAAGCCGAATCAGTACTCCTCCTGCAGAAGCAACGTCGTCAACGACCTATCCGCCTCGGTCATAAAGGTTGAGCCGATTCTCTCGTTGCTTCCCGTTCCGCAGAATCGACTGTAAACAAGGCCGGGGAAGCAGTAGGCATGATTTGGACCTCCGACGGACTGGTCCCGAACCAGGTGCTTGGGCCAGAGTTCAGGGCTGAATGGATTCAGACGCTTCATATGATACGCCATAAACGGCCGAACCCGGAGCTGATATGCGGCTCGGTCACGTGGATGTAGTACTTCTCTGTGATCCATGGTGAGCTGTGCCCCATCAATTTGGCGAGGGTGTGCCGATCCATTCCGCTCTCGGCGCACCTCGTACCGAATGTGTGGCGCCAGCAGTAGAACGGGAACCGCTCCAGGCCGGCTTTCAGGATTGCCCTGAGATGGGACTTCTGAATGCTGACGATGTGACCTGAATTCCCGGGTCCGGGAAACACCCACCGCTTCCTGCGAACCTCTATCCTTAATATAAGTAGGGTTTCCCCGCCCCGGGGTGTCAATGGGAGGATTCTCTCCGCGCTCTGAGTCTTTCCCTCTTTGACTTTAATGTGTCCGTTCGGCATCGTTTCAGACGGTTCCAAGTGGACCTGAGGCCACTCCAGCCTGAACAACTCCGATTTTGGGCGCATCCCTGTATCAACTGCAAGAATGGTCAGCGCACGCAGGTTTGGTCCCGAACACGTCAGATATGCTTGTTCTTCTTCGAATGCGATCACCCGATTTCTGGTTCTTTCTCCAGGGAGGGCATGCACGACAGGTGCCCTCGGGATGATCTCCCATTCAAAAGCCAGCCTGAGCAAGCGGCGCAATGTCCGTAGATCACCATTGATTGCACTTACGCTTACGGACTTAGCCTTCCGGCTTCCGGCGAAGCGGGAAACGATCTCTGGATTGATTTTGGAGATTTGTATATTAGCGAGCTCGGGGAATGCCAGTAAGCGGGCAACAGCACCTTTGTAAAACTCGAAAGTGCTTTCCTTCACATGCAATCTCGCGTATTCGAGAAAGCGAGTTGTGAACTCCCTTAGGATCGGCGCTTCAGGCGCCGGCGGTTTGGGCCAGGGATCGAGCGGATGAACTTCGCCCAACCGGATGGCACGACGGTGCTCATGTTCGACTTCTTCAGCTTCGGCCTGGATCTTTGTCCGCGCTGATCGGCGTATCAAGAACGACCGCGAAGTCCCGTCTCGCTGCCTGATGCTCCAGGCGAATTTATACCAGTACGTCTGGCCTCGTTTGTAAATCATTGTGTTGTCTCCACGTTAGTTTTGCTAGAAAGCACTCATGAATCAGCAGGGCGTCAACTCATGAAATCGGCTGTGCATCTGGCGGTAAGGGTTGAAGGGAAGAGCGGAAACTATGCTAGACTTTGCAGTCAGCATCCAAACGTGAACCACTCCGTCCAATGATTGACTCAGCGCGCGTGGCTTTGCGAGCATTTATCTATCCCTCTTTGCGAGCAAATCGGGTGGCGGTGCCCAATGTTTTACGATTTCTGGTAGGACAAGGGATCCCGCTTTTCTCTGATCTGCACGGACTCAGCTGCGATTGGGAGTTTGCGTGTGTTCTAGCATGTGAGCTTCACCGAGCAAATGCGGGGTTCCTCGTAGCAGCAATCGACGGTGCGGTTCTCTCTAACACACAAAAACTGCCCTTCGCTTCATTGCTTGACACTCCTGTTGCTCGGTTTTCGATGTCGGTCCGCGCTGCTAATTGTCTACAGCAAGCGAAAATAAGCACAATTGGTGAACTCGTTTCGCTGAGGGCTGACAAGATTCGCCGACTGAAGAATCTTGGGAGCAAGACACTCCAGGAAATCCAAGAACTAATTTCGAATTTGGATTTGCATCTGGGCATGACCGAAGCTGAACTATACAGCCTTCAGTCGCTATATCAATCCAGCAAAGAACAGCTGCTCTCTGTCAATCTCCACCTCTTGCGTGGAATAGACACAATTGGCTGCGGGAAACTTTCTCTGCGTTTCCGGGGCATTAGCGTGGTTGGAGAGTTGCTTCAAGGAGGCGAAGCATTCCTGGCGAATACTCTATCACCAGAGGAAGTGGCCATCGTCCGCAACCAGTTAAAAGAACTCGGAATTGAACTGTCTGATCAGCTCGCACCGTGGCAAAAAGAGTGGCTTTCTGAACTGGCAACACTTTTCCGCTCGGACCTGCTATCTTCCGAGGAGGCCGCCCCGGAATGTCTCGATGTCGAGCTCTGCCGTCGAGTTGTGCGCGAAGGACGAAACGGAGAAATTGCGATCAGATATTTCGGCCTTGACGGTAGGCCAACAGAAACTTTGGAAGAGATCGGTCGACCGCTTGGCTTAACACGAGAAAGAGTCCGGCAAATTCTGGAGAAAATTCGTGAACGAATGGGATCCAAAGCCCCTGGTTCGCTTCGATTAGCGCTCTGCTTTGTCAATAAGCACAGCCCCTGCGACGCGGAGGAACTTGAGCGTAAGCTTTTGAGCAGCGGTTTGACTTCGCGACCCTTTAGACTCGAGTCCCTGCGAAAGATAGCAGAGATGTTTGAACTTCCCGTGTCATTCTCAATTATCGAGGAGGGTGGCGTTCGCATCGCCGTTGATTCGCAATCGATAGGCTTGGTCAGTAAGATTTTGAACGAAGCACGCAAAAGGATCAGCCAATACGGGATCACGTCGGTAACATACGTTGCCGATGGTCTCGCCGACGCTAAAAGCGGGCACTCACGATCTTACATCGAAAAGTTCCTCCCTCTGCTCCGCGGGCTAACATGGTTGGATCAAAGCCGAGAGTGGTTCTGGTCTGCGGAAGTGCCGCGGAACCCGATCATGAGCCGAATAAGAAAAGTCTTCTCGGTAGCCAAGACAGTTACGGTCGAAGAGCTACGGAGTGCTGTTTTACGTGATTCTCGTACTTCCGACATTAATCTACCTTCTCCTGTTTTAGAGCGCTTATGTTCCAGCTGCTCTGGTTACCTCAAAGTTGAAGGCGGCACTGTGATGTGTGCTGCCGACCAATCAGGTGCCGACTTATCGGAAGCGGAGACCGCAATATATGTCGCGTTGCGTGACCAGCCTGGCCCAGTACGACGCATTGATCTCAAACGGATCTGTTCGACCTTCTCCGACGGGAGCGAAGCATCTCTCGAGAGGACGATAGGGTCTTCGGCGATTATCAAACCGATTGGCAGTGGATACTACACTTTGGTGGGCAGAGACGCGGCAGTGCCATCCGAATCCGTGAACACGCCGGACGCAGCCCAGGCAGCAATCGCATCTGCTATTGGTGCTAATTGGGGACCGGAGGGCAAACCCACTCTATTTTTCGATCTGAGCGCGTCTTCAGAGTTCTTTGTTTGGAGTGCCGCAATGCGTTTGCTAGCCCGAGCAAAGAGCTTGGGATTACTCGTTGATGATTCCCGTTGGTCAATGGTTGAGCTGAACTGGTCAGCGGACGATTTGAGCGTCTTACACCGTTGGGCAAAATCAGCGAGCATCGAAGGCCAGAAAAGCAGAACGTTCCAGAGCCGAGCATTGACACAAAGGGAGGCTTTAGCGATTGTCTTCCTAGCCTATTGTTTCGATGTCGCGCGTAGGCGTGCAACAGAGGGAGAGTTGTGGCCGCAGATTTATCGCGAAATCGGAGAGCATCTCAGGTCGGAATTGTTCAACGGAGACAGGGCCGTACCCAAGTATTGGTTACAAGAAGCAACGGAAGATGCCTGCAGAAGATTCAACCTTCGTCACGCGTTCGGACGTGAAGGTGCCATGGCCTGGTTGCGAACGGTGTATTTGCAGTTCGGCTTAACAACGAGCGGCTTGCGCCGTCTACCGAAGTGGCTCTCAGGAGCAAAACTCCCAGTCGCCATTAATGATCTCCTTGATGATCCAGACTTACAAGCACCTGAATTTCGGAATGTGTGGGCAGAGGTCCGTCAATATCGAAGCGGTTTACAAAGTACCGCAGAACTGCGAAAAGTGCTCGAAGGTAGCACTTGGTTCTCCTGGCACGATGTCGACCAGCTCATCGCGGCCGCTTCGGAGAAAACCGAATCACAGCCCTCTCAGGGTTTGCTCGGCCAGGAGGATGAAGAGTCAGACCTATTTGTCATTCGATTGCTTTGGGACAGTGCAGATCCGAGTGTCTGCATCGAGGCTTCACCAAATTGGCCGGAGGAGTTCAGCGCTCCAGAGTATGTCGTTCAGTTTGGAGAGGAATATCGCGCAAGGCTGATACGGTCGGAACAAGGCAGATTCATTCTCGGCGAATTCCGCATACCCCTTTTAGAGACGCAATTGAGCATTACACTCATTGAAAAAGGCCACTGCATCGCGTCCGGCTATTCTCTCAGTATTTTCAATGGTGAAGATGAACTCGTGTTCTTTGATCGATCTACAGGAAAACGACAGGATCTCTGGAACGTCAAACCAGGTCGCCCTGTTGTGCTGGCATGTCGAGGGGATATTCAGGTCTTTCCTAAAGGAATTCGCATGAGGCGGGTTGCCCAAAACTCTTGGGTGCTCCACGATTTTCCGAACGGCTGTCCCCAAAATTTGAAGGTTGAATTGGAAGGCCAGTTATTGTGGCAACCATTGGAGCCTGCCGGAAGTAGGCGTCAGTCTCCGTCCAGTATTCAAATACGCCTGTCGGGAGGTAGGCTCGGGGAATATTCGACCGCTGACGTTTCGATGCCACCAGAACTGACCGCAATAGCTCTCATTATCGGCGATCAGATCGTGCGACGATCAGCAAGCGGATTCAAGGTCGCATTGGCGCCTCTCAACTACGATCGCATAAAGGCTGGGATCCTAGCGACGGAAGGAACCGGCGTGCACAAGCTTGCGGCACGAATTGTTCTTCTTAATGATGTCTGGGGGGCGGCTTTGCGGAAGAAAAATTCTGGTTGGCTTGTACTGAATTCGAATGACATGCTCGATCGCCAGGATTTTATTGGCAAGAAACTGTTTATCCGTCCCCCGCGGTCGTGGCATGGCATTCAAGTGGAGACCGAGGAATGGGCACTGTTAGAGGGACAAAGGTTCTGCGCGCGAAGCCGTCGTCAGGGTGTTGCGGGGCTGGATAGTGTCCTTGCAGGCGTAGGGGAACCGTTGCGGCTTACAATTGGACCTTATAACTCCTCAGGCCAGGGCATTGATCTTGCCCTTGCTATCTCGGACAGTGGCTTAATCGCAAACATAGACGCGACAGAGGGCGGGTACTGCCTGACGCTTTCCAGTGCCCTCGATTTTGGACCCGAGCACGGCGTTTGGATCTGGCAAAGAGGAGAACACGCGCCGCGCAACGTGGATCGTAGACAGATTTCATGTGTCGGCAGGGATCTGATTGTCCATACCACGCAGCAGGCCTTGGCCTTCGCAGTGAGCTTCCGTGGATCATGCCTCGGGTCTCGTTTCGTTCACAGTGAATGTATCGATGAGCTAAGAGAAGTTTTAACACCTGAATCCTGGGAAGCTGTTAGGCCCTGGATGCGCTGGTGGCGCATTCCTTTATTACATCCGAGACTAAAGGATCTTGCAGCCAAATGCATTGACAAATCACAATTACCGACTCTTCTTTCGTGGGTGGCCGACAGCGGATTCGGGGACATGTCCTACACCGATGAAAGCATCGGGTCGTCCGGTTGGGGCGCTGTTATTCGGGAGTTCTTTTGGCATTGGATGCCGAACGAACTTCAAGCCTCTGAAATATTGCGCGCAACGAGATTGTTGACTGGATCGCCAGAAAGCGATCTCAAAGACAGTTGGATGGGGTCGTCGGAGCTCGCGTTAATTAATCCAGTCTTGCTGGCGGCAATCGTCGTGGGCGGTGTGAAATCAATGTATTCGAACGTTTCCGATGCGGAACGCCAACTATTGTTGTCCATGTTCGCGAACATAATTGCCGGGTTGCCGAGGGAGTCCGGGACTCTCGATGCTGTAAGAACCGAACTCTTTCAGCGGGGGGTAAAGGAGTTGGGTGCTGATCCAGCTTTTGTTCGACGGGTACTCTGGAACGAAGCAGTAGATCTGTACCACGGGAGAAACATTCGATCCACGAACCTACGGGTTGCAATAGGAGTCCAGCCATTTCGCAGATGGCTTGTTTTGGAATTGTTAGAGGTGTTGGGCAAAGTGAAATGACAGACAAGTTCCAGTTGGATGCGGTTGACACACATGCCAGACTCAGATCACGATTACTCGAATTCATCGAGTCGCGAGTCTATTTGCGAGATCCGGAGCTCCTGAAGCAATGCATGGAATTATTCTCCGATGATCATCAAGGAACTGTTGGGGACCTTTGGGTTGAAAGCATTTTTCCTGCATCTGTCTCAGAAAACAACATTGCTCTACTATCAAAAGCTGGCGTTCTCTCTCCTAATCTGGCGAAGTGCGTAGAGAAAAGTGGTGCTTTTGACGTCTCGAAGCCCCTCTATCGTCACCAAGAAGAGTGCATTATGAGGGCAGCGCGGCCCGATCCGGAACGGCCCGCGATAGTTGTCAGTGCAGGCACTGGTGCTGGGAAGACCGAGGCATTCTTGCTTCCGTTGCTGAACGACCTCTTTCAACATCCGCGTCCCCAGAGTGACCGCGGCGTTCGCGTGGTCATTCTGTATCCCATCAACGCATTGGTAAATGATCAAGTGGAACGTTTATATCGCTGGTTGCAGCCACAATCCGATATTACGCTGTTCCATTTCACAAGCGAAACACCTGAGAACGAACAGCACGCGAACAGCATTGGATATCCGAAATTTGGGCCATGTCGAAAACGAACTCGGGAGTCGGCCCGACTTTCCCCGCCCGATGTACTAGTAACAAATTATTCGATGCTCGAATATATGTTGTGCCGTCCTCAGGATACTTCGTTCTTTGGGCCGGCACTAAGAACGATTGTTATTGATGAGGCTCATCTTTACAGTGGCACACTCGCTGCGGAACTCTCTTTATTGCTTCGCCGAGTTCTATTGCGATGTGGGCTTTCACCCTCAGAAGTTCTCCAAATTGCAACATCGGCCACCTTTGGCGGCGATGCACAGGTGCTTAAGAAATTTGGTGCTGAGTTATTCTCGAAGCCGATAGAGCTGGTACATACAGTGCACGGCACGCCGGTACGCCACGCCTTTCCAGAAGCGTCGCCGCCATCGCGGACCTGCAGACCAAGTGACCTGCAGGTGGATCACATTGAATCTATTCCTTTCGTGGAGAACAATCAGCTCATCTCTGACTCAACCGCCGCTGGTGCAGTCCGAGCGGCTATGGCACCTTTGGTCGGCCCAGATGCCGTCAATGTGACTCTGGGTGAGGAATCACCCGCTCGGGTTCTTATGGCCTTGCTGGAACGTGCTCCAATTATTCATCAACTCGAGGCTCTTGTCTGGGAGAAGCGGGGGGCATCGCTTACAAAACTGAAGGAATTGTCAGCACTCCTGTGGCCCTCGGAGAACGGTGCGGACGCCACGAAGGCCACGGCAAAGCTACTTCAGCTTGGAGCACGAGCACGACGTCAGGTTGATGAGCTCCCTCTACTGCCTCACAGGTTGCATATCCTATTTCGCGCTCCCTCGACAGTAACTGCATGCGCAAATCCGGCATGTTCGGCTAAGGGACCGCGTCTACCCGGAGGTGGTGAACTCGTTAGCGAGCCTTACGATCGATGCAGTTCCTGTGAGAGCGCAACACTGACCTTGGCCCGCTGCGAAAATTGCGGTGAGTGGCTATTAGCTGGTGTGAGGCGGCTTACCTCCAACACTCTTCATCCGCGCCATCGATGGCAATCTGGACAAATACGAGAAGCTGCGTATTTGTTCTGCCGGCCGGGGGAAGGCACGCTTGGTTTCAGTTTTGATCTTAAGAGCGGTTCATGTGAACAAGCGGACGGCGAATTCGTCCAAATGCATGAACTTGAAACATGTCCAAACTGCGGTGGGGACAAAAGCAACTTTGGTCCTATAAAGATTCCGGATGCGCTTATGTTACCAGTTGCTGCCGAGAGCCTCTTGGCAACAATGCCTGTCACCAACGCAAGTGATCGACAATGGCTGCCCGCACGCGGACGACGCTTACTCGTGTTCAGTGACAGCCGACGAGAGGCGGCACGTCTTGGACCGCTCTTAACCACACAGCACGAGGCACAAATGCGTCGTGTGGTGATTTGGGAAACACTTTCACAGGGCGCCTCTGATGAGCACTCGCGTGCGCGGCTCCAGCGGAGTATCGAGTTTCTCTCTGTCGAGTTCGCCAGCGAATCTTTGAGCGCATTCGAACGGCAGGACATAGAGATCGAGCTCGCTGGCAAGACTGCGCGATTGAAAGCCCTCCAGCAGGGCGTCCCAATTTCTGAATGGACAGCCAAGTTGGCTATTCGCCCTCTTCTGGCCCAGTTCTTTGCTCGTGAAAGAGGGCAGAACCATCGTGCGGAAGAATGGAACCAGCAAGTGTGGGAAGCTAACCACAAGGACATTGCACGCGCTGCTGATCGACTCCTAAGTGCCGAATTTGTCAGCCCAGCATGGTCACAAATCTCGCTGGAGACACTTGGATTAGCTGAAATATGTTACCCAGGAATTGCTGGTCTTCGGCCGCCAGACGAGATATTGGGCCGGATGAGCAGCGAACCAGCTCAGGTGTTTATCCAAAATTGGCCTCTGTTTGTTGCTGGGCTTTGTGATACGCTCCGCGCCGATCGGGCCATTACTCTCGGCAACATTGACGCGGACCAGAATGACACATATTTCCCGGTTGGCCGGTGGGTTGGACTTCGGGATCGGACTGGGACGATGGTCCCAATGATTGGAGACATCAACAGAAACCCACCTGCACGAAGGAACGCGTTTTGCCTGAATGTTCTTAGGAGTGCCGGCTGCACAGCGGAACTGTCGAACGAACTTATTGTTCCCGTGCTCCAGGCATGTTTTGACCAGCTTCGGCAAATGGCCGAATCCGGTGTTACTTGGCTGGAATCGAGCTCGCGTCAGAGTCGAGATGGAGCTCCACGCGATGCCATTCGCCTTCGTTTGAAACATCTCACTCTGCGTGTGCCAGAAAAATTGTTTGTGTGCAGAATCACGGGACACGTCTGGCCCCGCTCTGTTTTTCGTTGCGCACCAGAGCAAGGGTCGTATGATTCTTTGGAGCTTGCGTTGCCAGAAGAGCTCGATAATCACCCGCGGCTCGGACGATCTCGACGATCATTTAAGAATGACCCCGCCTTCCAAATAGGTCTTTGGGCAGAAGAACACTCCGCCCAGCTGAGCAGTGATGAGAACCGGCGGTTGCAGGACTTGTTTTCGAAAGGAGCTCGAAACGTTCTAAGCGCCACGACGACTTTGGAAGTTGGGATAGATATTGGGGGTCTTTCAGGCGTATTGCTTGGCAATGTACCTCCGAGCCGGGCAAACTACCAGCAGCGTGGTGGGCGCGCCGGGCGCCGCTCGGACGGGTCATCAATCGTCGCAACTTACGCTCGAACGACTGCTTTTGATCATGCGGTTTTCCGAGACTTCACCGCTTTTTTTCATCGACCTCTGCGCGAACCCTCTGTCCTCCTCGGAAGGGAACGATTCAGCCGTAAGCACCTGCATGCGTTTCTATTGGGTGAGTTCTTTCGACTTATCTATCTACCGATGACACGTGTTGGTGCGATGAACGCTTTTCAGAAGATGGGTTGGCTGCTTGGTCGTCCTCGTCTTCCGATCGTTCGTAGCAGCGAAAAATGGCCTGATAGACCGCATGAATTCGCATATGAACTCAATCTGCGAACAGATTATCCATGGTGGGGTGATCAGCAGCTGAGTGTAGCAGACCAGTTTGGAAATTTTATTGAAGCATTGAGAGAAGCCGGGTCGCCATATCTTGAAAAGATCAAGACCTTGTTAGCAAGCACTCCACTGTCCAACAAAGTTCAAGCTTGGGACTCACTCATGGCTGAGGTTGCACATTCATTCCGAAAGGCGTGCGTTGAATGGAGAAGCGATTATGATGGGTTGGTTGAAGAGTGGGTGCGGCGCTTACGGTGGACAGAGAAGACGTCGATATCCCAGCTAAACGCAATCGCTCATCAAGCGGATGCTCTGTGGGGGACGACAGTTATAGAAGAGTTAGGAACTCGCCAGTTTTTGCCGCGTTACGGGTTTCCAATTGGAGTGCAGTCGCTCACCGTGCCATCGAATCGCTCGGTGTCGAGGGTGCCCATAAAGCTTGAGCGGAGCGGAATTCTTGCGGTGAGCGAATACGTCCCCGGCTCTAAGGTTTTGGTAGGCGGCCGCACCTATACATCGCAGGGTGTCTTGCCGGCGTGGAGGAAAGGTGCGGAAGAAACTGGGTTTGGCAAACGCTGTTGGAAGTACGTGTGCGATGCAGGACATGTCTCCTATTCTTTTCTGCCAGACCAGACGCCCCTCTGTAAGATCAAGGGCTGCACATGCATGAAGCGTGATCAAGGCGAGCCCCTTCTTATCGCTCGTTACGGATATTCCACCGCTGTTTGGGATCCCCCACAGTGGGAAGGAAATGTTGAGCGGATTGGCGACACGTCCTTAGCCACAATGGCATTCATAGAAGGCAGGTCGAACATCCGAACGGACGATTTCGCGGGAATCCGTCACCTTTCGGCCGAATTGTGCGAGGGCGGAGAGATGCTCTCCTACAACAATGGCGAAAATGAAAAAGGTTTCGCTATATGCACACGGTGCGGGTATTCTCAAAGCGAACCCGATCACGGCGAAGGACGAATGAACCTCCCAAAGGGGTTTTCCGACCACACCGCCTTGCATTTAGATCGAGGGATCTGTTGGCCTCGCGATGCGTCTCCCGTCTTTCGGAATCACCTCTTCGCCGCAACCCATGTTACGGATATTCTTCAACTTGATTTTTCCAGTGTGGGTCATCGAGACCTATCGAGCGACGTAATAGTGACGCTTGGTCACGGCTTGCGATTAGCTGGCGCGGAGCTTCTGGAAATAGATCATCGGGAGCTTGGTGTGCACTTTGCTCCTTCAGGTCAAGCCGCCAGATTGGGGCTTTACCTTTTCGACAACACCGCCGGTGGAGCAGGACACGTGTCTGAGCTTGCTACAAATGCCAACGCTAGAAGTTGGTTTGAACGAACAGCGGAGTTGCTGTACCGCAACTCCGAGCACGATCGGAAGTGCACATCAGCTTGCCTAAACTGTCTGCTCACGACAGCGAGCCAGGCGGATCTTGAGCTTGGGAGACTGCGTCGCCCCGTAGCGCTTGCTGTCCTCCGTGATCTCCTCGCGAACCGACAATATGAGACCGAAGGGGCTGAGAGTCCCTCGACGGCTTCACCGGCGCAACCAATATCGGCTGCTGAGCGAATCGAAAGGTTCCGGAGGAAGTCGCCGAATCAGAGGCATTAGGCCGGTTACTTCACCATTTTGTCAGGATCGCGGGCTCACTAAACTTACCGTTTATTGATCTGCAGCTTTGAAACGACTTGCTTCAAAGATGATGGTGTGGAGTTGTGCTGTGAGTGGAAAGACGTGGGTGACCTCGGATTTAGGGCTCGCCCGAGAAATCCGTTTCGTTCGCATACGAGTCTGCCTCGCCTTAATCGAGTTTGGCGGCCCGATTGCACTTGCAGGAAGAGATATCGCCCATTGGCACTGCCTTGAGAGAGTCTGCACGTCCCCCTGCCTAGCTTTCGGCGCTGCAACAAGACATCAGCAATGGTTACCATGGATGCCAGGTTGTGAACTTGTCGGAGTACTGCGCACTTACAAGACATTGCCTTCGGGGCTAAACCCGTTCAATCCAAATGGAACATTTTCTCAAGAGGCCATAGCAACCGGTCAATCGGCTCATGGAATCATCACCGGCAACTGGGCACAGGTCGCGTCGGCAGCCGACAACATGCCTTTGGGAATGAGGAGGTGACGACGCCCACCAGAGCGAGCGCAAGCGCCATGGCAGAGAAGACGCCAAACAATACGAAAGGTCTGGAAAGATCAATGCTTTTTGAATCCGTAAGCGAAGCTCAATTTCGCCTTCGGCTTCACACCCTTGCCACGGTATATCCAGATACAACCAAGTCTCGGCAGTCTTCCTCGCCCGCCCAGGTGGTTCTTTGCTTCACCTTGAATGCCCCCACGCGCATGCATACTTCAATCAGGGGGACGGTTTGGACCCAATTACACCCAGGGCTACCCAGCAGCCCGGGATTGCACTAGCGAACACGCTTAGGGCAGGCTACGTCCTTTAGGGTATCCCTCACGGTGCCATTTCCTGCTGTTACCACGGAGCCTGGCATTGGTTCCATAAAAAAGTCGGGGTTGCTGTCCAGGAACTGGAAAGGGTGTGGCTGGTAAATTGTTTTGCCGTGGCCTGAGTCATCGAAGCCGTAGCCTGCCCATTCGACACGGTAGCAATGGGAATGCGAGATGTCGATCAGCAGGGTTTGCCGAGTGCTGACCGGCGCCACAACCGCTCCATTGAGGCGCACATCCTTCGCCTTGTCGCAACCCTCCGAATAGGGCAAAAGGACGCGTTGTGCCGCTCCCGCTGGCACCTGTTCCTGCAATTCGCCAATCGAAACCGTCTGTAGCGGCCCGCCACGGTTATCGACAAAGATCGTGACCCAATCGAACGCGGGCGGCATGTACGAGACGCTCATGCCGGCCTGAATAGGGCGGTGTTCGGCTCGGGCACGTTCAATCTCGTCGGGATGGGCCAGGTACAACGAGAAATCCGTTTTTACCCATCCACAAACCCAGGGTATTCTGACCTCCAGATCCTGGGGCTGCATCTGTTGGAAGGTATCGCCCTTCCGGCCGTCGGCATCGAACGCGAACGTGCCACTGCCGGTGACCGTTCCCAACTCGCGCCCTTTGAGAAAGATCTTGTACCGTTCGCCTTCAGTCGCCCGTTCACTGCGTGCCACGACGTGGAACATCGGCGGCTTGCTGCAACCGATACATCCCAGGATCAAGAGGAAGGCGAATCTGAAAATACACCGCCACTTAATGGACGATTTGGAGCGCCGCTGTTTCATGTCTCGATCCTCACCCCGATAATCCGAGATTCTATATGGAATGGGCGACACACGGTACATATGAGAGAGCGCGCCTGACGGGGTCAAGCGATATATTGCCCTGGCCGGGCTTTCACTCAAAGAAAAAGTATTCTTGGCGGGTGACAAACTCTTTCTGCTTTCTCTCGCCCTCCCGGCGTCCCTGGGTGGTCGATCCCTTGTTGCGAGCATTTGAGTGTGACTTTCGTCACCAGTGTTCGTACTTGAATTAAACGACAATAGGATGATGCGGAGAATCGTCTTCCTGCAAACAACCGCGTTGCGAAACGGACTGGCAAGCCCAGGTGCCCTAATGCGTTATTCCATCCACCTGATTTTGTTTCTTGTAGTGATTGGAATTCCTCGTCAGATGAACGCTGTGTGCAATGATGCGCCGAAGCCGGCCTCTGCCCGGCTGACAGTTTGGGTGCCTTCCGGCGTGGTCGGGAGCAATTATTGGATCTACGTGAACGGGCATATCGTGAGTGCGCCTCCACACCCCCCGTCGGACACAGGTTCTGCTGTCGTTGCCTCAAAGGGTAAGAAAGGATGGGAGATTCTGAACCAAAATGGCCTCGTCCTGAGAGAGATTCACGACGACGGCTGGGACCGCGACTTCAGTCCCTATGACCTCGACGCCGAATCGAGGGACGCCTTGC
This sequence comes from Candidatus Angelobacter sp., assembly GCA_035763445.1. Classification (GTDB taxonomy): domain Bacteria; phylum Acidobacteriota; class Terriglobia; order Terriglobales; family Acidobacteriaceae; genus Angelobacter. The sequence goes on along the minus strand of DASUBD010000190.1, from coordinate 36,037 downwards.
ATCTTTTCCAACCTGTCGAGCTTCCACTTTCCGCAGGCAAATACAATGTTGATATTGCGGTCCTTTTGCCCGGGCCATTTTACAAAAGTTCCTTCCCATTTGTAATTTCGGCTGGCTGGGAAGTTGACATTGAGCCAGGGAAGCCCAAGCAGCTATATCTGTCAATCCCGGATGCCTGGGAAAATAGCAGCATTATGCCCGCATCGCCCGCCGCCGCCCAATCTAACAAAGCCTGTCCTGGGAAGGTCCCGTCGGCTCCAAATCGGGAGGAAGCGAAGCAGAAGTTCAGAGCCTACAAAAACGACCCGATCGCGATTGCTCTGCGCGCGGCGGATGCACGGCTCTCCCAACCCAAAGGCGCCGTTCTGGTTGACCTGCCCCCGAAGCAGGGTGGCCCGCGAGAGTTTGACGGCGCGCAGATTCTGGCCATAGTTGCCGCGATTTCAGAGCAGTATGATCTTCCAAGCGAGAGTGACATCCAGGACTGTCAGCGTCAGTATCCTCAATTCTCCAAGTCCTACGCCCAGTACGGCGACGTGGTTCGTCTCGTGAACGACGAGCTCGAATCTTTCCGTAAGCTCGCGGCGAGTCTCAAGCAGAGCCAATGAGCACGGGGAATCCACATCCCAAACAGAGATCCGTTGCCGGTAAGAGACGATGGTTGCGCCGCGACTTGTCGTTGATGGGTGCTCTTATTCCAGCACTCTTCATGTTCTCGACACCGGCGGCCGCCCAGGGTACTTGCTCTGCTCGCTGCCCTGACGGCTCCATGAGCGAGACGTATAGTTGTAGTGCCAACTATGTTCCTCGGTGCTACCGGCGCGGCGGCAATATCGCTTCGGGGCCCGACCGACGACAGCAGGAAATCCAGCGGCAGCAACTCCAACAACAGCAAGAATTAATGCGGCGACAGGCCGAAGAAGCAGAGCGCAAACGCAAGGCCAGCGAAGCCGATCAGATGGGCATGGACGCCCTGAACCGCGGTGACAACAGAGCTGCTGTGAATCACCTGCTGGCCGCACTCGAATCCGATCCGCAAAATGCTGCAATCCGCGCCCACCTCGACAGAGCGAACAAGGCACTCCAGGATGAATTGGAAGATGCCCGGGCTGCCGCGGATCTCCTAAGATTGCGCCAGGAAATTGAGGATGCGACCGCGGCCGCAGATTTACAGGCAACGCGGGAAGAGTTGGAAGATGAAATGACCGCGCAACAGTTGGCAGCGATTTCAAAAGATTTGCGTGGCCACACCTGGCGCCAATACCGGCTGTCAGGTAATGGGTTCATTGGAGGCACATCCTGGCTCGTGGGTTACAACGTGCAAGATGCAAATCCAGCTATCCTCGCCAAAGAGAAACAGATGCTGCAAAAGCAGATGGAACTTTCGGGCAAGGAATATGACGGGGTCGATTTTTCACGTTACAACTTCGTGCTGGGTATCGGTGCTTCTACAAATATTCTTCTCGACCTGAAAAATCGTGTGGTTTTCGATGAGTTCAAGAACGGGCAGTTCTCAGCCAGAGAACAGGCGCTTTATGCCTCGCTCAAAGATCGTCAATTTGGCGAGTTGGCATGCCATAGCAACGGTGCAATGATTTGTTTGGCAGCGCTCGAAAATCAAGATGTCATAGCAGACCGGGTTGTGCTCTATGGGCCGCAAATCACGCGGGAGAGCCTGCAGATGTGGAACGAGCTGGTGCGCTCCGGCTATGTAAAGTCCCTGGATATCTACGTCAACGAGAACGATCCAGTGCCACCTTTTTCCCTAGCCCTTGGCGACCTTTTCTCGAATGTTCCCGAACAAGCGGAACTTCTCTCCCCCAACACTCTGAAGAAACTCATCAACGAGACGAGCCCAAAGATCGCCGTCCACACGTTCTCGTGCGGCGCGGATTCTCCCACGCTCGATTGTCACGATATGAAGGTATACAAGAGAGACAGAGGCTGCTTCGCCAAACCATCAGGCAAGACGGTGCCCGGAACCGCGCTTCCCGGCAAAGGTGGTGTCATCGAGCCGCCCCTACCCTATTGCCGGTGACAGCAGTCGCCGTTCGTTTCGGGGCATGGGTGCGAACAAAAGATGAGGGAACCATGAGTCAGAGTACAGCGCGAGCGAGGGGAATTTCAGGACGATCCCTTTTATTACGCAGGGTCGTCAACACCATTGCCGTTTCGTCTGACGGCAGGTTTATTACCGCGGGAAACAGTTTTGGCGCGGTCGAGGGTTGGGAGCTACGATGACTGGAGGAAGAACGGCCGGAATGATCGTGCATCGCGCATTCTCAGCTGTCCTCGGCCTGGCGTTGGCGGTGGCCGGCCTGGCAGCCTCTGACTACATTCCCAGCACCTTCAAGGGAGACACACTGCTCTCCGGCGCCGTGGCGGTGCTTGTTCCAGGCGTGCTCATGCTGAGCGCGTTCTATACGGCATTCCGTTTTTCTGAAATTTGCATCTTTGGGAAAGAAATGAAAGGGTGTCGCTCAGTCAAACGCGACCAACGCACCCGGCGATTCTGCGTGGCTAGTCGCCACAGGGAAGTTATCCAGAAACGGACTTGAACTAAGCCGCTTTGCGGCGCCATGTGCTGCGATATCTCGGCGCATACACCCACCGCGTGGCCATCTCCAACAGCAGGTTGGTTACTCTCTCCGAGGGCAACGTAACCTTTCGTTGGCGCGACTCCGCTCACGGCAACAAGAAGCGGCTGATGACTCTGCCTGTCGACGACGCTTCCTCCTGCACCTGCTGCCGCGTGGTTTTATGCGCATCCGCAACTTCGGCTTCCTCGCTAACCGGCAGCGAGCAAAACTCCTTCCGCTCTGTTTCCGATTCCTCCAGCAATCCGATCAGCCCGCAACACGCAACAACTCGCCGGCCGCGCTCCCCACCCACTCACAATGGAACTGTCCGCTCTGCGGCGGAACCATGCGGGTTGTCGAGCGCCTCTCCGCTGCGCAACTCTTCCTCCGATCGCCGCCTCATCCCAGCCGGTGCGCCGCATGAATCCACATCTCCAGCCTCGCATCTCGCTCGTGCTTCGGCGCGCACACTGGTTTTATGTCTCGCATTCCTCTGAATGTAGTATGGTGGTGCTCTCCAGACTCTCCGATGCGCCGCCCCACGCCCATTCTCTCTGCCACCCGCTACTGAAACCCAAGCGCCCTGACCGCAACGGCAAACTCGCAAACCATCAAGACCGGCTCATCCAGATACAAATCCCATAGTCCCCCAGGGCGGCTTCCTTCAAGTCGCTGTATCTGAACCGCCCCTTCACAGCGTCTCAACTCCCTGCTTTCGTTCGGGCGCGCTTCAGATACAGCACTAAGACTTGTGGGAAGTACCGAACGGAGGGGCCCGGTTGCATCGTCGGCAACACCGAAGTTATCCGTTCAATACTAGCTACGCGGGCTCACTAAATCTGCCGTCTTGTGATCCCGTGAACGAGATCAACTGAGCCTGCCTTGTATTCAGAGAGCTGTGCCGCAGAACATGGATCGCTTGAGTCTCCCCCTGAACGTCAACGGCGAAGGGACTCATAGATTCGATTCCCCAACCAGATATTCATGCTGCCGCGGCCGGAGCCTGTGGCAGGTTATTGAAGAGTCTCAGCCGGCGCGCAACGATCGCCTCAACAGCATTCACCGCAGCCGGCAGGATTTTGTAGGGGGCAATCTCGTTCGGGTGTGCATTAAGCCCCTCTTCGACGCCATGACGCCAGGCAAGCCGCAGTTCCGTGTTGACGTGAATAATCGTGATCCCCGCCTGGATAGCCGCGACGAAATCCTGGTCAGCAGTTCCGGAGCCGCCGTGCAGTGTCAGGAATGCGCCAGTCTGCTGTTTAATTTGCCTGATGCGCTCGATATCGAGTCGCTTCTGAGTCTCGCCTCGCACCATCGAGGGGAGGAGGCCATGCATGTTTCCGACTGACGGAGCCAAGATGTCAACTCTCGTGTGTGAAACGAATTGGACCGCCTCCTCCGGAGTGGTAAGCGTGCCCCCCTCTGGCGCGTGAGCGACAATTTCGGACGAACGGCCAATGTAGCCGATTTCCCCTTCGACCAGAATTTCCGGCCGAATTGACTTCAAGAGTTCAACCGCCTGTTTTGTCTCCTTAACATTTTCTTCAAACGATCTGTCGGAGAGATCAAAGATGACCTCGTCGAAGCCGGCTTTGGCGGCAGTCCGGGCCGATTCCAGGGAGTGCGTGTGATCGGCGTAGAGGAAAACAGGATATTCGTATTCATCACGAATGCTTTGTACTAGTGCCGCAATCCGCCTTCCAGACGTGCGACCGCATCTGTGCTCCTGAGACCGTCGCTCATTACGTGGGCGACCAGTCTCAATAGGTTGTTGCCTGTACTGTGTCCAAACCTGTCATTGACTTGCTTGAAATTATCGAGATCGATATACGCAAGTGTAACGGGATGGTCATATCGCTTCGCCCTGCTTTTCTCAATTTCCAGGCGCTCGAAAAACGAGCGCCTGTTCGGGATCCCGGTTAACGGGTCTAGCTGCGACCGGCTTCGTTCTCGTGCGTACAGATGTTGAATCTCAGAGATGACGTATACGAAGAACACATAAACTGCGAGCCAAGCAAGCGCATTCCATGATGCAAGGCGGGAACGGGAAGGAGGCAGGTTCACACGGTGGATGGCGAGGGCGACGCTGGCGCAAAATGAAAGAAACCACCAGCCCCGACCGCCTACCAAGGAACCAGCCAAAGAAAGAAACAGGAATCAAATAGAAGATGGACGCCTCGAATCCGGCAGGGCTCGCCTTGTCAAGCAAAATCATGGCCGCAAGCAAGGCAACTCCGGTGCAGAAGAGCACGGACTTGTTTCGCCGGGCGATGAACTCTGTCAGGTTCATACGAGAGTGGCACTGCTGGTTTTGGATGCAGAGTTCGACCCGCCCGGCACGCAATTGGGCCTTGGTGCGTAACGGTCCGTCTCTGCAACTATGAAAAGAACGCCTTAGCGGTATGCGTCTGGAATCATGCCGCCAATTCGGCAAAAAGCGGCTTTCTTTGATGTAACTGAACGGCATGGAGCGGCAAGCACCAGCCGGTCCAGCTAGGCTGCTGATGTCAGGACTGGACAAGGAGCCTGAGCCGCAACCAAAAAGGTTACGTCTGGGGGAAGGTGAGCGATCAGTGGCTTGTCTCTTTGGATCGATAATACGATCAGATCGGCGTTTCGTTCCCCAGCTACTTTGATAATTCTTTCCGCCGGGCCGCCAAACTCAACTGCGAGTTCCGCTTCGCGCGAACGATCGCCCGCGGAGAGAAAAGAACTGAGTCGAGACATCGGCCCTTCGGCTTTCATGCGCTGAGAGATGCGGTCGGCCCTATCCAGGCTCTGGTCTTCCACAACGTGCAACAGAATGATGTGCGCTGAAAATGCTTTGGCAACTTGCCACGCGTGTCGCAGGGCTGCTGCTGACCTTTCCGAAAAATTCGTCGGGCACAAAATTGTCTTCAATTTGAACTCCTCATAGGGCAGCGAGGACTCCGGCGTAATCAGAACGGGGCAGCGGGCTTGCCGCGCAATCTTTTCCGCTGTAGAACCGAGGAGCAACCGTTCTGTCCGAACATGCCCTTGCGTTCCAACCACCAAGAGCGCGATGGAGTTTTCTTCCGCTAAGCGCAGAATCACCTCGCTGGGAAACCCTTGCTCAACGATTGTTTCAGGCTGCAGGCCGTTAAGCCTGGAGCGTATCCCATCCATTTTCGCTTTAACGTCGTGAATGGTCCTTGTTTTTGCCTCCGCAATGAGCTCAGGAGGAACATCCGCATAGATTGAGGCGGAAATTACATGAACGACGAACAACCTGGCCTGAAATCGTTTGGCGAACGCCGCCGCGCATCGCAGGGCAGCTTCACTCGATGTTGAAAAATCCGTCGCTATAAGAATGTTGTGGAGATCCATCGCGACTTCCTAACCAAAAGCATCGCTTTCAAACTCTGGGTGGCTGATCAAGAGTCGTCGAAAGTGAGCCGCAAAAGTGCGCCTGGTTTGCTTCGATGTAACGGAACGGTGTGGAGTGGCCATGCAACGCACAACCAGTTTCGAACAACTCCGCATGGGAGTCTCTTCCTCACAACTGCGTACGTGAGAAGCGCGAGCAGAACTAAGCTGCGTAAGATCGCGACGCGAAACCCTCGATGAATCGTTCTGCGGTAAGATTTTTGAAGCTGCCGATCACCCAATCCGCGCCATGATTCTGCAACTTTCCAGACCCCTTACGGTCAATCCCCAGCACCAGCCCAAAGCCACCTCTCCTTCCGGCCTCAACACCGGAAATTGCGTCCTCCACCACGGCGGCATTACGTGGCAGAGCATTTGGGTTAAGTTCCTTGAGGCACTGAAGAAAAATATCCGGTTCAGGCTTGCCCCTAAGATTTAGGGATTGGCTCACAATTCCATCAACGACCGCGTCAAATAGACGGCTCAGCTTGGTAGTTTCGAGAATTAGCCGAGCATTCTTGCTTGACGACGCAAGTCCGATCCTCACCCCGTAAGATCGCAACTCGCGCACAAACCGCACGGCCTCGCGATCCACATCTACTCCGAACTGCTGCAGCTTTCGCCTGAACAACTCATTTTTCTGTGTCGCTAGTCCCCACACGGTTATCGCGTCGGGTGAATCCGAGGGGCTGCCCAGCGGAATCTCGATTTTGCGCGCGGAAAGAAAGCTCAGAATGCCATCGAGCCTGGGTTTGCCATCTACATATTGGCTGTAGTCGAAATTGACGTCGAAAGGTTGAAAATTTTCGCCGAACTTTTTGCTTTGTTGCCGGAGAAAGTTGTCAAAGAGTTCCTTCCAGGCCGCCGCATGAACTCTGGCGGTGAAGGTAATCACCCCGTCCAGATCGAGAATAACCCCTTCGAGTCTTCTGTGTGCCGGCATATATTCGCTCAGTTGACAGACTGTTTGCTGCGATGAGCGCAAACCAGCAAGACTGGGCACCCGCTAGTCTGGATCACAACTCGTGTCAGGCTGCGCCGGGAGCACTGCCAATTCGCAGGATTACCCATCACCACCAAATCCGCCTTCTCCTTGTTGGCAAGGAGAGCAATCTCAGAGCCCGCCTGCCCTCCTTTGACGAGCAGCTTGAATTTAAGAGCTGAAGCTGGGGCACCCATCGCCTGCATCCGGGCGCTGAATTCAGCCGTCCACGAAGGCCACTCGTGTTGGGGCTGGTCAACGTATCGAGGTGCCGGAAGGCTCCCCGATTGTTGCGGGGCACCCTCGCAAGGAGCTGCGACATGTATGGCGGTAACACTCGCCCGAGCTAGCGCAGCAAGTTGCGCCGTGGGCGCGATCGCGCAATCAGCCGCGGGAGTGCCATCGTGTGCGAGCACGATCTTAGAAATCTGGAACGTTGCCCGGCTGTGTTCCGGCGCCACTAGTACGAGGCGCTCCGGATTTTTAGCCAGCAGTTCCTCAGTGACCGAGCCAAAACCATGCGGCATAGGGGTACTTCCCGTGTGTGTGCACATCACGATAAGCGGGCTCGGTAGCGCCTGTTCGGCGCTGAGAATGGCTTCCGGTGGGGAGCCGACCGCCTGATCGACAACGGCCCCCGGTAATTCTTTCCATTCAACTCCAAGCTGAGCCAATTTGGTTTCTGGTGCGATTCGTTCCGCACCGGCATAGATCACATGGAGAGTGGCTTGATAGAGCTGCGCTAATCCAAGCGCTACTGGTATGGCCACTTTCGACAGCTCCGTACCATCCAGAGGCAGCAAAATACTGCGCACGCTTGTCCGATCCGGCGCATTGGTCCCGTGATCGGATTCAGGCAAAGCTACAGCCACAGACTCCTCCAGTCGTCAGTTTTCTTGCCACTCGGCCCAGCCATCTTGCTCGCGGACCGTGACGTAACTACGGTCGGGACTGGCATGTAGCGGCGGCCCATTCGCAAGTAGTACTTGTATGGAATCAGGCCCGGCAGCCTTCACCTTGAGCGACTCGTGCTGAATAGAGATGTACAGATTGTTATCGCGCCATTGCATGGGAAACGAAATCTGTCGCCAGTGGGGAAGCAGGTTAGGGGATAGCATGACGGTTTCGGAGCAGCGCTGCAACCCAGCGAATCCAAATACAACAGCCTGCCACAGACCTCCAATGGCGGCTGCATGTACACCGCCTGCAGCATTGCCCATATTATTGCTCAGGTCAATTTCTGCCGATTGCTGTAAATAACGCTGCGCCAGTTTGATTTCGCCCAACCGAGCCGCAAGCAGCGCATGAATTGAGGGGCTCAATGAACTTCCATGAGCTGTTCTCGGCTCATAATAAAGGAAGTTGGCTTTTCGAACCTCAGGGCGAAGTTCGTCCCATAGCAGGTAAATCGCCATCAGTACATCGGCTTGTTTCACGATGTTGGTTTGCTGCACGCGTTCATGTCCCAGAATCAAGTCTACGCTCGCAGAACGAGGCTCAAACTTGCTTAAGTCAATCTGTTCCTTGCTGAAATAGCCGGTGAACTGCTCAAACAGCAGGCTCTCCGAATTGAACCCACTGGCCATAACATCCGCCAGCTTGGGCCAAAGGCTAACTTCTGACGCGGTGAGGTGCAGCCGGTCCCTGAGATCGGACCAGCGGTCGCTCCAACGGTTCTCCAATAAACTCGCGATTTTGGCCGCCCGCCGCAGGTTCCATGCAGCCATTAAATTGGTGAATGCGTTGTCATCTACATCCTCGTGATACTCGTCGGGCCCTATAACATGGCGAATATGGTAGAGCCCATCGGCTTCGAGGTTTCCGCGACCCGCCCAGAACCGGGCCGCTTCCAGAATAATTTCAGCCCCAAAGTTGAGCAGAAAGCCGTCATCTCCGGTTGCCTTCCAGTACTGCCAAATGCCGTATGCAATATCGGCGGTTATATGGACTTCCATTTCGCCGTTCCGAACAGGAAGCACTTCTCCCATCGGAGTAATGGCAACTGCCGGTGTGACCTCCTCGCCTGTATCCGCAGATTCCCACGCGTACATTGCGCCTCGATAACCTGCCTTGCACGCTTTTTCCCGAGCGGCCGGAAGTGTGTGGTAGCGGTATTCGAGCAGCGCTCGTGCTGTCGCCGGGTGCGTTAAGGTAAAAAACGGCAGCATATAAATTTCGGTGTCCCAAAAAACGTGCCCTTTGTACGCATGACCTGTCATAGCGCGGGCAGCGATTGAGCTATGGCTATCCTCAGGATTGCCAGCGCTGATGAGATGGTAGGCAGTAAAACGAAGCGCCTTTTGCAGCGGTTCATCTCCATCTACCAGCACATCGGCTGCCTGCCACCGGGCTTGCCATTCAGTTTTGTGAGCCGCCACTGCGGGCGAGATGCCGGCGGATACCGCCGCACGAGCGTGAACCTCCGCCCGGGGGGCGTATTCGTTGCCCCCTACTCGCGACACCGAAACGAACCGGCGGAACTCGCACTGTGCTCCGGCGCCAGCCTGAATTCGATAGCTTTCGACAAGACGTCTGGCTTGCACCTCGACACGGCGCTCGACCCGATGCGCTTCCAGCGGCAGCACCTGCGAAGCGATACAAAATTCGGCTGCGGCTTTGCCTTCTGAGAGCCGCAAAGTGAGCGGAAAAAGGTTGGGGCACTCAGCTCGACTTTCATGGTTCCAACCGGCAGGCAATTCAAGGCCAGGCTCAAGCTCGATCGAACTCTCGATGGTCAAGCTCATGCAGTAATTCTCTGCCGTGAGCAACACCTGCTGAAGCAGCAAACGTCTGTCTGCCAGAGACGCTACTCGTAAAGAACGGAACCGTGTTATGCGTCCATTTGGATCAGATTGGCGCCATTCGCGATGAAGAATTGCGTGCTTCAGGTCCAGAATACGCCGGTGTTCAAGCACATCACCTTCTTTCATGCTGAGCATGGATCCGTTCACCCAGACCTTCATACCTGCCCAATTTGGAAAGGTCATAAGTTCCGGGACGGCTCCAGGCGGCTCGGGATGAAGAAAGACTCCTGCAACGAATGTGGCTGGTGCCGAGAAGTCGCTGCCTTCTTCGAGCGACCCTCGCGTGCCGGTAGCGCCATTGCCGACTGTAAACAAAGACTCGACCTCGTGCTCACGGGGAAGAACAAAGCCGTCCTCCACAAGCAACCATCGGGGATCGATTTCGTAATCCATTGCTCTCTTCCAGTTGGATGCTTGCGCGACATTGTCCTTGTTCGCAAGAGATCAGACGGATATCACCCAACTATCCCATAGCCATCACATCCTTTCTTTTCTTCGCAACGATCGAAAAGTTTCATATTCGACTATCCAGGGCGCGGAGCGTCACTGCACGTCCCCGTGAATCGTTAAAACCGGGCAGGTTGCAAGGCGAACAACCTTTTCGGTGACAGATCCAAAGGCCAGGCGGCGCCACCCTGTTTTCCCATACGTGGCAATCACAATGAGGTCCACCTGCTCTCGCTCGGCAGTTTCAACGATTGCAGTAGCTGCATCTCCAATGACGACAATGGCACGCGTTGTAAAGCCCGCATTTTTAAGCTGTTCAGCCGCCTGTTGCAAATTTCTTCGCGCCTGTTCATCCAAAATTTTATTTGCCTCCAGCATATTGAAGGAATACTCAGGGTCGGTCGGCAATGGCGGCGCTTGCATCGAAATTGCGTGAAGCAAATAAATCGCTGCTCGAAATTGCGTTGCCAGTTCGGTTGCTTGTGAAATGGCTATCCTGGAGCCTTCGCTGAAATCGGTCGGGCAGAGAATCTTTCTAGGCGGCCACATAGGCATGTTCTTGTTATATCCAGCATTTAGTCATTCAGCAAAGGAGTTCAACCTGTACGCGACACCGGATCATCTTTTCTCATGGCAAAGACTCGGTACTCTCGCTCCCCTGGCGCGGAACTCATTTTCGAAGCTGTATTCCTTCCTCTAAATGCCCCAGACATCTCTTCGAAACCAGATGCCGGTAGAATCAGCGAGGTTCCCCAAGACATAGAACGTGCTTAGCTTATTTCTATTCAGGAATCGCGCTCTCCAATTGCAGCATCGCTTCTGAAGGCATTTGCGCAAGTGGCAGTTGGCGTATGCCGACGCTGCAGAAGGGAAGACGGTGAAATTTCTTCGTACAGATGTTGCCATCATTGGAGGAGGCCTTGGAGGTTGCGCGGCGGCGTTAGCAGCGGCAAGAGCAGGAAAGCGCGTGATTCTGACAGAGCAAACGCAGTGGCTCGGCGGGCAGTTAACGAGTGAAGCCGTGCCTCCTGACGAGCACCCCTGGATTGAGCAATTTGGAGCAAATAGCAGCTACCGGGAACTTCGCCGGGGTATTCGTGCTTATTATCGCGCTCACCTGCCGTTGAGGCCACAGGTCCGCAGGTTAAAGACTTTTAATCCAGGCAATGGCTTCGTTAGCCGGTTGTGTCATGATCCGCGAGTCGCGCTCGCGGTTCTGAGTCAGTTGCTTGCTCCGTATGAGCTGAACGGGAACCTGTCTATTTTGCGGACGTGCCGTCCCGTTCAGGCGTGCGCCATTCGCGACCAGATCGAGTCCGTAATGGTCGAGAGCCTTGATCCTGGAGTGGAATACGAAATTCACGCGCGCTACTTTATTGATGCCACTTCGTTCGGAGACCTCCTCCCGATGTCAGGAGCGGAGTATTGGATTGGCGCTGAATCTCGGACCCATACTGGCGAACCTCATGCGCCGGATCGCGCGGATCCTTTGGATCAGCAGGCAATGACGTTCTGCTTTGCCATGGAGCACCTGCCCGGTGAAGACCACATCATTGAAAAGCCACGTGACTACCAATTCTGGCGCGCCTACACTCCTCCGAACTGGCCAGGCCGCCTGCTTAGCTGGAGAGTAGTAAGACCTTCCACTCTCGAGCCCCTGGAGCGTTTTCTTTTTGAGCCGGCAGACGGCTATTCTTGGTGGAGTTTTCGACGAATTCTGGATCGAAGTAACTTCCAGGATGGCTTTGCGCCCAGCGACATAACTCTGGTGGACTGGCCGCAAAACGACTACAGAATCGCGCCTGTTTGCGGCGTCGATCGCGACGAGCAGGCCCGGAATCTTGAAAGCGCGCGCCAACTCAGCCTCAGCCTCTTGTATTGGCTCCAAGTCGAAGCCCCGAGGCCGGATGACGGCACTGGCTACCCTGGGTTGCGGCTCCGGGCGGATGTTGTCGGCGGAACCCCGGACGGACTCGCGCTTTCGCCTTACATCCGTTCATCGCGCCGCATCCGTGCCGAATTCACGGTTCTTGAACAGCACATTGCTTCCTCTTTACGCCCTGACGGTCCAGAACTGTTTGCAGATTCGGTCGGGGTGGGCTGCTATCGAATTGACCTGCATCCGCGTACAAACGGCGCCCCTTATTTGGACTTGGGTGCCTGGCCTTTTCAGATTCCGCTTGGTTCCTTAATACCAGAGCGACTGGAGAACCTTCTACCCGGTGGAAGGAACCTGGGCGTGAGCTGCATTGCAAGCGGAGCTTACCGGGTACATCATGTGGAATGGGCAGTGGGCGAAGCTGCGGGAGCGTTGGCGGCATTCTGCTTGGAACGTAAGGTAAGTCCCAGGGGAGTGCTGCACCGAAACTCTCTTCTCCTAGAATTTCAATCTTATCTTCGCAAACAAGGCATCCAACTGGAGTGGCCTTCCCTCACACCAGTGTGAGAACGTATCGCTATGATTCGAGCCGACAATGCTAAAAAGCAAACCAGGAAATCTCCAGTGCACCGCGTCTTCCAAATCGGCATTTCGGGATCCTATGGCGGCATGAATTTGGGAGACGAGGCGATTCTAGACGGAATCATCTCCCAACTGCGCGCCTCCCTGCCGGTGGAAATTACCGTGTTCACTCGGAATCCTGCGGACACTCTCAGCAGGCACAACGTGGAGCGAGCCGTGCCCGTTCGGGAATTGACTCGAAAGGAGATTACTCCCGAGATTCGGCGGCTCGATCTTTTCATTCTGGGCGGAGGAGGAATCCTCTTCGATGGCGAAGCCGAGATCTATCTCAGGGAAGTGTTGGTGGCGCATGAACTGAATATCCCAGTGGTGGTTTACGCTGTGAGTGCCGGGCCGTTGAACAACCGTGAAGCGCGAGTTTCCGTCCGGGAGGCGCTGAACTCGGCCGCGATTGTGTCTGTGCGCGACAGGCAAGGCTATCGTGTATTGGAAGACGTCGGCGTAAACCGTGAAATCCACCTGACTGCCGATCCTGCACTTCTCCTCGTCCTCGGGCAGTTATCGCTCGACGCGATCAAAGAAGAAGGCGTTCAATTCCAGCGCCATTTGGTTGGATTTTCCGTTCGGGAACGCGGCCCGGCGGCTCCCGATATCAATCCAGAGGAGTATTACGCGCTGCTTGCGAATGCCGCGGATTACATCGTTGATCGGTTGGATGCTGACGTCGTGTTTGTCTCTATGGAAAGGACCGACGTTCAGCACAGTCACGCAGTTGTTTCACACATGCAGAACGCAGACAGGGCGGAGGTGCTCAGGCGCACCTACTTGCCTCAGGAAATTCTGTCGCTGCTCGGTCATTTCGAATTTGCCGTGGGTATGCGGCTTCATTTTCTGATCTTCGCTGCACTGCGTGGGGTGCCATTTACCGCGCTCCCCTATGCCTCGAAAGTCATGGGGTTTTTACAAGATCTTGATATTGAGACACCCCCACTCGGAACTTTCAGTATAGGGCAGCTCATCGCGCGGATTGACCGCTCATGGGATACCAGGAAGGAAATCACGAAGAGTATAGCGAAGAGGCTGCCTGATCTTCAGACGCGGGCAATGGAGACAAACCGTCTGATTTTAGGACTGCTCCGGGAGCAAGAAACTGGTCAGTTGCATCCAGCAGCCTGAAAATTCCGAACATTCCAAGAAGAGGAAAACAAGTGTCTCTAGCATCACGAGTTTCGGGCCTACTCCATGTACCGCCCCCCGTTTTGGCTGCATATCTCGACGTGAGTCCTGGGAATCCAAGGAACCAGAGCACGCCTAGAGGCTACGTCAAATGGCTTAAGTCAGCTGGGCAAGCACTCAACAACGAACTGCCACCATCTGCGCGAAAAGAGTTTCGCAAACAACTCGACCGAGTCAACGAATACGTTCAGAGGGCCCGGCCTCGTAGCCGCGGCCTCGTGGTATTTGCGGGCCAGCAAACATGGGAAGCAATCCCGTTGCAGGTTGAAGTCGCGGAGGAACTGCATTGGGGCAACCCATCTCTTCAGCACATGGCATGGCTGCTTGATGAACATCGGCTCCGTGGCGCCGTTCTCATTGGAGGATCTGGAGCACGGTTTTTCCGCTTCTGGCTCGGATTCGTTGAGGAAGATCCAACCTTTGCCTTCTCTATAAATATCTCCTCGTGGAGGAAGCCGCATCTTGTCGGACCGTCCACTTCAGGAGTATCGAAGCAATACGGCGTACAGCGCGACCAAGTTGCCACTCGCACAGCAGAACAGCGCAACCATTTCCTCAGGCGGCTGTCCAAGCGCGTTGTTGACTGGTCAAACGAAGGACAAATAAGCCCCATCATCCTGGCCGGCGAACGAGCGGAGGTCGAAACCATTCTTAGCACAGTACCTTCAGAATCTCGTGAGCAAATGGCCACGCTCCCGAAAACTTTCCCAGACATGTCTCCGAGCGAGGTAAACAATAAACTCCAGCCCGCCCTGAATCGTTGGGAGCGCGAGTATGAGACAGCGCTTGTCAACGAGATCATCTCCGGCCAGGAGACACGCCAGAGTGTAACGGGCCTCGATCAAACATTGGACCGGCTTCAACATGGAGAGGTACGCGAACTGGTCGTCGCTCGCGGTTTGAAGGGAGTGGTGCAGCAGTGCTCGAACTGCGGCTGGGGCGACCGGACGACAGACGCTGCTTGTCCAATCTGCGGCTCTGAACGGCAATCACGAACGCTGCGCACTCTACTTCCCGAACTTGCCAACTTACAGTCCGTTCCAATGGAAGTTGTGGCAGGTGAAGCGGCAAGAAAGCTCCGCGCAGCAGGCGGCATTGGCGCGTGGCTTCGCGCCGCAAGGATCCCGTCGCGCCGGAAAACAAATATTCCACTTTTTTCGCGCGCTGGCTGAAGACTGAGAAGGTTTCGCGCCCAACGCTCTCGAATGAGAGAAAGGTTCCGCATAATGAGCATTGAGACCGATGCCGAAAGGATGCTGGACAAGACTCTTGCAGATACTTTTCCCGCCAGCGACCCGCTTTCTACGTTGCAGAACCCGGCCTTTGACTCGTTCAGCTCCCAAACGCCCGGGACGGAACACCGTGATGAACCGGGTACGGCGCGCAAGATAACGCCTGAGGAACGGAAGAGCGCCTGAAGCGCTTAGTCCGCCAGTTCGCCCGAGAGCCGAATCAACTCTTGATCCAACATTTTTTTGGATGACACGACTCTCGAGAGGGCGGTCACAGCGACTCTCCCTGCGGCCAGTCCGACAAGAACTCCGTGCTCGCCGCGTGCAAAACAGTCACACGCAGCAACTCCCAGTCGCGAGGCCAGCAGCCGGTCGACTACGCCTGGGGCTCCGCCACGTTGGACGTGACCCAATTTCGTTACCCGCGTGTCAATCTTGGTGTATTTTGGATCTGCTGAAAGATACTTTGAGAACGCATCCGCGTCGTAACGAGCCCCTTCAGCGACCACTGCAATCGCATGAGCGTGCCCGCGCTGATAGGCACCAAGCAGTTGATCTGCCATCCGGGCGGAGTCACCTTCGAATTCGGGGATCACAATGAGTTCGGCTCCACCCGCAATTCCGGAGACCAACGCCAGGTATCCGGAATCCCGCCCCATAACCTCTACAAGAAATACTCGCTGATGCGAGGCCGCGGTGACCTTAATGCGATCAATTGCCTCCAAGGCAATATTCAAAGCAGTATCAACGCCTATGGCAAGATCCGTCCCAAATACATCGTTGTCAATCGTGGCTCCAATGCCAACGACCGGGAAAGCTCGCTTTGCGAGGGCAAGGGCTCCAGCCTGAGATCCATTGCCCCCAATCACGATCAATCCGGTAATTTGGTGTGCCCGTAGGGTGGCCACCGCTTGCGCTTGGGCCGCCTCTTCCAAGAAAGCCGCTGATCGTGCGCTACGCAGGAAAGTTCCCCCTTTGTCGATGATCCCGCTCACGTCACCCCTTGTCAGGCCACGGAACTCCCCCGAAAGCAGGCCTGCAAACCCGGATTCGATTCCGATCACCTGCCACCCCCGATGGATGGCGCTTCGAACAACTGCGCGAATCGCTGCATTCATTCCGGGCGCATCGCCACCACTGGTCAGCAAGGCAATATTCTGCGGCATTTCTAAATACCTCAGTGATTGTCGAGCGCACTTGCGCCCGTTAATCTCTTGCGGGTGCAAACCACAGAATTACACAAAGCTGCAACTCCAAACCCGCGAGATGCTCTGGGAAAGCAGCAGCACCCTCCCGGGTTTCGCCTGCCCTAAAACCGCCGAGACAACTCCGTTTAGATTTCGAGTCTTGTACCGCGTTTGTCCTCTTCGCTGTATTCGCGCTCTGGTACACCGCTGCGAGCGCGTACAGGTAAACACCCTTTTTGCAATGCCCTATAAATGCGGTCCGGCTGCAATCCGGCCGACACTCCGATTCGTGCCGAATTGCATACCGGCGCCGGCTTGGATCAGAGCTGAAGCCTCAGGAGAGGAGATGAGCACCCACTTCATCGCTTCCCCTCTCAGTAGATTGGTAGAGGCGAGTCGATTGGGAAACCGCCAACACGGAGGACTCATCACATCTCGCATTCCACGCATATCCGAATCACCAGAGAGTTAAAAAATGAGCGTCACTGCGCCACTCCGGCCTTTGAACAGCAGCTCTTCCAGCGCTGCGAAGACGAGATTTCGAATAGAAACATCGTGCACAGTGTCTTTCGACGAGGAATGGCTGGCGAGGTGAGACATGACTAAAGACCCGAAGAACGTCAGACACGAAGTCTACCCCAAACCAGAGCACCGCTTTCCGAATGCAAAGATCGGAATGACTTACCATAATTCGAAACCTGACTTCCCGCCGGTGGATAAGGCCCCGCCTCGCGCGCCGAACGTCATTATCGTGCTGCTGGATGACGTGGGCTACGGATGGCCGAGTGCCTGCGGCGGTCTAGTCCGGATGCCGGCAGCCGAGAAGCTCGCACGCGAGGGCTTAACGTACTGTCAATTCCATACCACGGGACTTTGCGCGCCTACACGCGCCGCGCTGCTTACCGGTCGCAATCATCATTCAGTATCAACCGGAGTAGTTCAGGAGATGGCCACAGGGTTTCCCGGCTACAGCGGAATCCTCCCGAGAAGTTGCGCCACTATAGCCAAGATACTCTCACACAACGGATACGCCACCGGGTGGTGGGGCAAGAACCACAACACGCCTGACAGCCAGACCAGCCCGGCCGGACCATTCACTAACTGGCCCACCGGCTTGGGATTGGACTACTTCTATGGATTCATAGGAGGAGAAACGGACCAATTCTACCCGGCTTTATTTCGAAACACCGTCGCTGTGGAAGCGCCAACCAGCCCGGAAAAAGGTTATCACCTCACAACAGACCTCGCAGATGATTGCATCACCTGGATGAGAACGCAGAAATCCATTGCGCCTGATCGTCCATTCTTCGTGCACTTTGCTCCGGGAGCGGCGCACGGCCCTCACCAGCCTCCCCTGAGTTGGCGGGGACGCAACGCCGGCCGTTTTGACATGGGTTGGGAACGCTATCGCGAAGTGGTCCTCAAGCGGCAGCGCGAGATGGGAGTAGTCGCTCCCGGAACCCGGCTGACAGCTCGTCCGGCAGAGATTCCCTCCTGGAACAACTTTAGTGCTAAGGAACGGCAGCTATTTGAGAGACAGGTAGAGAACTTCGCCGACTTTCTCGAGCATACCGACTACGAAGTAGGCCGCCTGCTGCAATCGCTCCATGAAATAGGTGAACTGGAGAACACACTCTTTATCTACATTCTTGGTGACAATGGATCGAGCGCTGAGGGATCCATTCGCGGTACTATCAGTGAACTTGCCGCGATGCAGGGAATCGAGCCACCCATTGAAGCAAGCCTCGAGCGGATCAATGAGCTGGGACTGCCGGGCACCAGCCCGCATTTTGCCGTGGGTTGGGCGTGGGCCGGCGATACGCCGTTCCAATGGGTGAAGCAGATTGCGTCCCACTTCGGCGCAACCCGAAACGCAATGATCGTGAGTTGGCCTGCTGGCATCTCCGATGCCGGTTCCACACGCTTCCAGTTCCATCACGTGATCGACGTGCTGCCGACAATCCTCGAAGTAGTTGGTATCGCCGAGCCGACAATGGTGGACGGTGTTGCCCAAAGGCCAATCGAGGGCCTCAGCATGGCCTACACCTTTGATCAGCCAAACGCGAACAGCGCACGCACGACACAATACTTCGAGATGCTTGGCAATCGAGCCCTCTACTCTGAGGGATGGATTGCGAGTTGCCGCCATGGACGGCTGCCCTGGGTCACCAGAGGGACCGCGGACTTCGCCGACGATCGCTGGGAGCTCTACAACATCGAGGAAGACTTCAGCCAGTCCGAAGATCTCGCGGCCAGCCATCCGGAAAAATTGCGCGAGCTGCAAGAGCGCTTTCTGGTGGAAGCGGGACGATATCACGTGCTCCCGCTCGACGACCGGTTCGCGGAGCGAATGGACAGCACCTTGCGACCGAGCTTCTTTGCCGGCCGGAACCAGATCACGCTCTTTCCAGGGATGGGGAGCCTGCCGGAAGGGAGCGCCCCCAGGACCATCAACATCAATCACGCCATTGACGTCATCGCGGAAATTCCGCCTGAGGGCGCAGAAGGGGTCCTCGTCTGTATCGGAGGGGACACCGCAGGCTGGAGCCTCTTCATCGTGGGCGACCGGCTTCGATATCACTACAACTGGTTTACGCTGGAGCGCTATGACGTCGTCGCCGATTTGCCGCTGCCGCGGGGACGGGTGGTATTCCGTATGGAGTTCCAGTGCGAAACGCCGGAGACGCCCGGTGGACCTGCGCTCGTGCGCCTCTTTTACGACGGTCATCTGGTAGGTCAAGGCCAGATCGGTAAACAGGTGCCGGGGCGGTTCGGATTTGAGAGCCTGGATATTGGGAAGGACACGCGATCGCCAGTGTACCCCGGCTACCGCGAGCGGCTCCCGTTCCGCTTCACAGGTCGAATTGAACGTGTCGAACTCCATTTCGGCCACTCAGCAGAGTGGACCCATGAGGAACTGATCACGCGGCATTTGCAGGACTACTGAGTGGTTCAGGGCAGATTGGATGAGAGCAGCCCTCGCACAAGCGGCCAGTATCGCCATCACCATCTTTGCCGTGAGCAGCATGCTGTCCATCGGACTCGCTTACCGTATCGGTCTGATCATCGGTCCCCTGCGAGAGGCTCGCGCCGTGTTCCGTGCCTTGGTCGCGAACTTTGTCCTCGTTCCCCTGCTGGCCGTCGGAATCGAGCGGATGATCCCGCTGGAGCCGCCGGTGGCGCTCGGGCTCTTTCTGCTCGCAGGGTCGGCTGGAGCGCCGTTCCTCATAAAGCTGGCGAGTGCCGCGAGAAGGGACCTCGCTCTCAGCGCGGCTCTCCTGTTGCTCCTGGTCCCAGTGACGGTCTTCTTCCTTCCGTTCTACGTGCCATTGGCTATGGCCCATCCTTCTCTGCGCAGCCTGTCTTACGCCCCCTCCAGCATTTTCGCCATCGGCCTGCCGCTCCTCTCCACCTTGATCCTACCCATCGCGCTGGGACTCCTAGTGAAAGCGCTCGCCCCGGGCTGGGCCGCGCGGCTCGCCCCGATCGGCGGCAAGGTGGCGACTATCGCGCTCGTGGTGGTGGTTGTCTCCACCTTCGGCGCCAATTTTCAGGACCTGATCAGGATCGTGAGGGGCGGTGCGGTACTGGCTGGGGTCGTGCTCATCGCGGGGGCCTTTGCCATGGGATTTCTGCTCAGCCGCCCTGAACGCAGCGCCGTGCTCGGGTTCGGAACGGCACAGCGAAATGTTGCGGGGGCCATGGTGATCGCGTCCAGAGACTTCAATGATCCGGACATTCTGGTGATGGTCACAGCTTCCGTTCTGGTCGGCCTGCTCCTGCTCTTCGCAATCGCGTGGCGCCTGAGCAGGCGAACGCCGCACGTCGGAGTTCCCACTCCAGAAGTCACCCCGGTACGAGCAACATCCGGGGTGGAAGAGCGCCCATCCAGGGCGGCGTAGAAGCTGGATCAATCGATGTGGTCGTAACATGTGGCGCGATTCGAGAGTCCGCCCAGCTTCCATAGAACGATGGTCACGAAACTGACAGAGTTGGGACGCAGCCAATCGTGCATCTCAGGCGCTAGAGAGACGCGGCGAGCGCATCAGCCGGACTTCTCGTGGTCGACCGTGTCGGCTTGCTCCGGATGGAGCCTTTTAGGATCAAGCAGCAATAGAACCAAGAGGGTCGTGCCCGAAAGCACTATACCGAGCGCGAAAAGCTGGTACGAGGCCGCAATCCCGATGGCGACGGTCACCCAGAGGCTGACTGCCGTCGCGAGCCCATGTACCTTGACGCGCCCCTTTATGATCGCGCCCGCGCCGATAAATCCGATCCCGCTCACCAGGCCTTGAAACACACGCGCCTGTGCGTCGGCATTATTGTGGAACGCAAACTGGCCGATTTCAAGATACGCGCAGGCGCCCATGGCCAGCAGGGGGTAGGTGCGAAGCCCTGGCCTGGCTGGATTCCCGCGCTCCCATCCAATGGGCAACCCCAGTACAAATGCAATCGCGAGGCTTAACAGTATTCGTGGAAATTCGTCCCATCCCGTCATGACCTCTCCGCGTTAAGCGCAACAGCGCGCACGGGCTGCAACCAGTCCGAAGCAGCCCCATTTGTGCCCTGAGCTTTCGAAGTGATGTGGAAGTCGAGCGGTAGCCATGATCTCTCCTTCTTTGTAGGTGAGCAGACTCGTTGACTTGTACTGAGATGCCTTGACGCTAAAGGAGCGAGGCCTGCAGGGCGGCATTGCGGAACGCATTCAAACTCTTGGCGGCATGAGCCGTGCTAGGGCAGCAGACCTCGCTGCTCGTTGAAGCCCACCTGATCATAGTCCGCCAGTGTCGCAAAACTCGCCCCCTTGCCTCCAAAGTTGGGGAGGAGGTCAGCAAACGACGTAGCCAGTGATCTGCTACGCACTAATGAAAATGCAAATCTGCTTTTAGGCGAGCGTCTGGTGAAGATGCCACTGGTACACGCAATCGAACAGAGGCATAGACGGACTCGGCAAGGAGGAACTGGCATCTCAATTGAGGGCTGGCATGATTTCGTCATCCACTCTCGACAAAACTCCGGCGCTAGGGATCACCCGAACGTGGGTCCCGTTTATGTTGTGTCGCGACAACGTCCACTACAAGCTTTTTCTTTTGAACCGTAGCAGGGGTCGACCTCGATCAGGTACTTTCTTTCCTTTTCTGTTTGCGAGTTCAACAACCTTATTCGCGAGATCATTTGGCGAATTGGCCGGGACTTCCAGCCAGGAATCGGCTTCTGCCAGAACCGGACCCGCATCCGCGGTGAACAATTCCAAAATCTGGGCTGACCAACAGTTATAGCGAAGCATGTCAAAGAAGTGGCGCTTGATATTGGAGGATTCGATCTGGCCAATCACGGCAATGTCGAATGCGTTTGCCCTGCATGCGGCCACCATTTCCTTTTCATCCATGGCAGTTATAACCGTATGCCCAGCCTTCTCAAGAATAAGCTTTCGCGTTTCGGTCAGCGCGAAGTCAATCCCCGTGCAGAGAACAAGCGCCATGGCCCAACCTCAACCAGATCCCAGGTCGGAAAGGGATCAGCACGAGCATCCGCTCCATCGCCATCTTAGCGCTGGATAAAACAAGCCAATTCACATCCGATGGAATAATCCTGTGGAAATCTCTTATCGAAGCAAGAATGAGAATTTGTTCAGCCGCGTAGGAATTAAGGCGCTCCATCCACTCTCGTTTGCGCGTCGAACGAGTTGAGCGTTGGATGACGACTATAACCGTCTAAGCCATATTAAGATTGCGCTGATAGCGGGTGAGGACGACTCCTTCTGCTGCCAGAGTTCCGGCCGCAAGTGGAATTGCAAGCAGTGACCGCAAGACGGATTTACGCCAGTGGTTTTCGACACGAGACCCGTCAGGTAAGTCAGAATCTGGAGAAGTGACTGAACCTATGCTGATGTTGTCCCTGCAAGAATCGCTCATCAAAACGGCTTGCAAATCGCCGGCTAGCGGGAGTTCATATCGCGATTGCGCTTGCGATGGACTTTCCAACCACGGTGCACCAAAGCGATTCCGATCCAGCCGACAATTGCCGCTAATCCATAGCCTGCGACTCGGGGAAAACAGAACAGAAAAGCTGTAATTCCCAAAAGCAGAATTCCCGCGAACAGAATCAGACGCGCTGCGCGCGAAAACGCCTGCTCAGCAAGTGCACGCGCGGACTGCCGCGAGCTGAGTTCCTGGGTATGACTGGTCGGAGTGGAATGTGTCGTCTGCATCTCGTGACTATGGGCGATGCCGCGTTATGCTTCGTTACAATCCTGCCTACCAGACTACCCCCGTTGCACGCGCCGCAACAGTTGGGCGTTCAGCGCGACGATCACAGTGCTGAGCGACATCAGCACGGCGCCGATAGCCGGAGACAAAACGACCCCCCAATGCGCCAACACGCCGGCTGCCAGCGGAATGGCGATTACGTTGTAACCGGTCGCCCAAACCAGGTTCTGGATCATCTTGCGATAACTTGCTGTCGATAGATCGAGAATTCGTGGCACGTCGCGGGGATCGTTGCGGACGAGCACAATGTCTCCGGCTTCAACTGCCACGTCAGTACCGGCTCCGATTGCAATGCCAATATCGGCGGTAACGAGCGCCGGAGCATCATTGACCCCGTCCCCCACCATGGCAACGCGCTTACTTGCATGCTTCAGCTGTTGTATCTTGCTCGCCTTCTGCTCGGGCAACACTTCTGAAAAGACGAGGTCAATATTGAGATCAGCGGCCACCGAATCCGCCACGACCCGCGCGTCACCGGTCATCATGACCACTTGCACACCCCGATCGTGCAGAAGCCACACGGCTTCTTGTGATTCCGGCCGCACTACATCCGCAACAGCAAACATAGCAATTGCTGTATTCTGTTCGACCAGGTATATGGAAGCGTTCCCCCGATTACCTGCTTCAGTTGCTGCCTGTCGCAATCGCT
Organism: Candidatus Angelobacter sp.; assembly: GCA_035763445.1. Lineage (GTDB taxonomy): Bacteria > Acidobacteriota > Terriglobia > Terriglobales > Acidobacteriaceae > Angelobacter. Next base: position 12,804 of record DASUBD010000190.1, on the reverse strand, counting down.
CAGGAACTCGCACGTCCAGGCTCCGGAGCAACGCCGGCCCGCCCATATAAAGCGTGCGCCCATCGATCGCTGCTCTGACCCCCTTGCCAGGAATGGCTTCGAACGCATGCGCTGAAGGAATCGTTAATTTTCGTTCCTCGGCGGTTCTGACAATCCCTTTGGCAATCGTGTGCTCTGAATCGCGCTCGACGGCTGCGGCCAGGGCCAGTGCATCGTCAGGGGTGAGGCTGTCTCCGGTTGCGAGGTTTACAACTCCAAACTCGCCTCGGGTAAGCGTTCCCGTCTTGTCGAACACAACCGCGTTGATCAAACGCGCATTTTCAAGACCTCGCCTGTCTCTTATGAGGAGACCGCTATGTGCCGCCACCGTCGTGGAAATTGCGATGACAAGTGGGATCGCAAGTCCTAACGCATGCGGGCACGCGATGACGAGCACGCTCACGAGCCGTTCGACGGCAAAAGCTCCACTTGCATTCAGCGAGAGCCAAACAAGTAACGTCAGAGTCCCGGCCCCGAGGGCGACAAGCGTGAGTACAAATGCGGCGCGGTCTGCGAGGGCTTGCGCCCGTGACCGCGAGGACTGCGCCTGTGCGACCAATCTCATAATTCCCGCTAGTGCAGTGTGCTCACCGGTACCGCTGACTTCCACGCGCAGCGAACCTGAGCCGTTCACCGTACCCGCGATGACTTTAGTGCCAACCCCCTTCTTCACCGGCCGTGATTCGCCAGTGATCATCGCCTCGTTGACTTCGCTCTCGCCCTGGCGCACTAAGCCGTCAGCCGGAACACTCGCTCCTGGACGAACCAGAACGATATCACCCTCCTGCAAGTCAGAAATACGAACCTCTTCCATTCGCTCTCCGATGATCCGTACCGCAATATCAGGAAGCAGCTTCGCGAGCTCATTAAGTGCGCCTTGAGCCTGCGCAATCGACCGCATCTCAATCCAGTGGCCGAGCAGCATAATGGTGACTAGCGTGGAGAGCTCTTCCCACAGCGGCATCCCCGGATAGCCGAGCGTGACCGCAGCGCTGAACACAAAAGCAACCGAGATCGCCAGGGCAATAAGCGTCATCATTCCCGGCAGGCGATCACGCAATTCGCGAATGGCCCCCTGAATGAAAACCCAGCCGCCGTACGCGAAAACTGCGGTTCCGAATACCGGCGGAATCCACGTAGCGCCGAAATGCGGGGCCGCGTACCCGATCGCGCGCTGCAACATGTGTCCCCATACGAGCGTCGGAATGGTAAGCGCGAGGGAAACCCAGAACTTGCGTCGAAACATGGCGATGCTGTGACCCGCGTGTTTATCGTGGGACACGTGTTCGCGGGGGCGGCGAGTTCCACCAGCGTCGGGGTGTTCGGGATAGAGCGCGGCTCGCGCCTCTTCCACGGCCTTGCCATGTGCCTCATGCCGCTGGTGTTCGTGACTATCGTGCATGATATCCGCTAGCTGTGAATGCACGCTGGCTAGACGTGCGGTGCCGAGCTGATCACGTCACCGTGCCACTAGGACGCGGAAAGATCTGACGATGTCCAACGAAATGCTTGAACCACCTGCGCGACACAGCGTTGCGCTTTTTTGGAGATCATGGCCTGAGTATTTCCATTGTCAATGGGCCATAGAAGTTGATGAAGTGCCCGCGATGCGATTTCAAGATTTTTAGCGCCTTGTTACGATCGTGCTTATCGCGGACGGATACCCCGATCCCGAAGTGGCCTGCCAGCATCTCTCTTTCATGCCGCGTCGCATGTGGGATTTCGTAGTCACCGAGGATCTTCTGGGTTGCGCGCAACATACGCGCGAATAGACCGTGTTGGTCGCCGCGCGCATTGATGCGGCGGGCTCCTTTCTTGCCGGTGAGCACCCTTATTTTTCCTGCCGAAAATCCCGCCTTCTGCAAATCACGCACAGCAGCTTGGGCGTCCTTCACGTCATCTATAACCCCGACTACCTTATTGGTGGGATACGGAATAAAATCAGATTCGTCGTCAACCCAGGGTGGCCTTTTGACAGCCTCGGTTGCTGGTCGTGATCGTGAGCTACCGGCTCTTTGGTGAGGTTTGTTAACTGCCATTGTCCTTACCTCCGCGGGCAGACCCAATGATGTCTCCGCTTCTTACAGTCACTTCAGATGCCCGGATCAGGCTTCAATTTGCTTTTGTGACATTGCTTAGGTACTCGGCCACCCTGCATTAAACCGAATCAAGGAAGGTCAACTCAGCGTTGGCATCGTCCCCCGATCCCTTGCGCCGCGGCGCGATACTCCAGGACTTTGATCCGACGGTAGCTCTCTTTTTTCTTAGTCCCATTTATGATCGAGCGGTGCGTGATATGCTGAAGCGTTCGTATCCGCTCCACTGGCTTCATTGCCTCATGTTCGTCCTTAACCCTCAACGAGGCTACCAGTGTGCTTGCCTGGTTCCAGTGAGTGCAGGTGGGAATTGACCAGCTCGCCTTGTGAATGGATGGGCGCCGCGCTACTGAAGTAAAGCTCATCCTCTTTGATCCTGACCACTCTTGGTTGTGTCTGCCCGAGGGACGCTCCTTTTTCAGGTAAAACAGTTAGTTGTAAGGCCGTTGTTCGTGCGCCCCTTGTTACAGCCCCCCAAACATGAGCCGCCAAAACAGGGGCTCCGCCGCGGCTTGACTCCCCAGTGCAAGGCTGGTTCACGCGGCAGGGCGCAACGCTACGATATGGCCTATCGAGCGAACCGCAAAGGCAAACATTATGTCGGACCAGCCTCGCAACAGAAGTGCAATTCCGAGTGCGAGCCCGAGGAACCATAACCCCGACCAAGGCATTCCAGCCCAGAGCACCACACCAAGCCCGAGTGTCACCAGGCCATCGAAGACGGCCCAACCCCAACTGCGATATCGAAGCGAAATGGCGGCAATGAGACGGAACAGCCCAATGACAGTAAAGAAGCAGGCAAACAGCAGTGTGAAGGCGAGCGCCCCGGCCAATGGATCTGTTACTACCAGGAGCCCAACCAGAATGCCGAGTGCGGCGCCGGCAACGTGGAGCAGTACGCCACCCCATCCGCGCGCGTGGAATGCGTGCACGGCTTCCACAATGCCGCTGAAAAACATCACCCAACCGAGAATAAGCACACTGGCAAGCGTTGCTGCCGGCGTAAATATCAGCGCAAGAATCCCGAGCACGATTAGGAGGATTCCGAGAGTGAGGAACCATCCCCATCTACGTCCGAGATGTTCGAAATGAAGCGGAACTCGAGTGGTGGCCATGATCTCTCCTCCTTCGGGTGGGTATACGGGGACGGAGGGTTGACCTCTACTAGGATGCCCTGTCTAGGGTATAGCGCACGCAATATTCCCGAGCGCTTGTCTGACCGATTCACGTCGCCGGAGATCCTGAGTCGAACGATCCTGTCTGTATTAGCTGCTCAAATTTCAAGCCAGGCATCACACTGCCAGAAAAAGGAGGTCCCATGATGAAGTCCAACAGGAACTCAGGGCGTTCTGAGAAAATCAGCGCTCAGCCTCGCCTGCATCAACGTGCAGCAGAAATCCAACAATACGGGACGGTGAACTTGAACATGCCACTGGAACTGGAGGAACCAGTCCGGTTGGAAATGACCGAGCAACTCAACCAGCTGCTGGCTGACACAATCACGATTCGCGATCTCTACAAGAAGTGTCATTGGCAAGTAGCAGGACCCAGCTTCTATCAACTGCACTTATTGTTTGATAAACATTTCGATGAGCAGATGGAATTGGTGGACGGCATTGCGGAGCGCATTCAAACCCTTGGCGGCATCAGCCTTGCTATGGCGGCTGATGTGGCAGAGGAAACTCAGATCGAGCGGCCTCCGCGCGGTCGCGAGGAAGTTCCTGCGCAACTTTCCCGGCTGCTTGACGCCCACCAGATCATCGTCCGCGAGTCCCGCAAACTCGCTCGCCGTGCCTCCGAGCTTGGCGACGAAGTCACCAATGATCTTGTGGTGAGTGAGGTGCTGCGCACCAATGAAATGCAAGTCTGGTTTTTAAGCGAGCACCTGGTAGATATGCCGCTGGTACACGAAATCGGCGAAGAGGGCGAGCCTGTATCACCAAAGATCAGGAAAACAGCCTAGCTAGTGCTAGCTTGAACAATCACGCGGGAGCGCCTGCCGATGCGAAGCCAGGATGAACCCGGCTTGTGTTCGCTATCGCCGGGAAAGGAGTTGACCATGACAGATGATCTGCGACGCCGTTCCGCCGCCGAAGTCTTCAAGGATCATTTGCGCCTCGCCGCCGAGCATCGATTCGAAGAAGACATCGAGCGCAACGTCTCGCCCGATATCGTGATTCTCGAGCGTCGAGGCATTTTTCGCGGCCGTGAGGGCGCAAATGAGCTGGCGCGGCTGCTCGAACAGGAGCTGCCGAACGCACCTTATCTGTACACGAATCAGTTAATAGAGGGAAATGTGGCGTTCCTGGAGTGGACGTCCGAAGCTGAGCGCACGTTTGTGCGCGATGGCGCCGACTCGTTCTTCTTCGAAAATGGCTGGATCGTCGCCCAGACTATCCGCTATACCGTCGAAGCGAAGTAACGTGCCCCGGAAATCGAAAACATGGAGGTCACAATGAAAGCAGTTCGTATCCATCAATATGGTGACGCCAGCACGTTGAAACTGGAAGACGTTCCGCGCATGTCGATCGCAGATCATCAACTCCTCGTCCGTATTCATGATGCAGGTGTGAACCCAATCGATTGGAAAATCAGGCAAGGCTACATGAAGCAGGCGATGCCCGCGACATTTCCGATGACAATGGGTCAGGACTTTGCGGGTAAAGTTGTCGATATCGGCAGCGCCGTCACGCAGTTTGCGGTTGGTGATAGGGTATTCGGGTTCGCCCAGGGCGCCTACGCTGAATACGCAGCTGCACCGGCATCAACCGTCGCCGCCATTCCTAACTCAATGGACTTTGCCACAGCAGCAGCGCTGCCGACCGCCGGATCGACGGCACTGCAGGTTATCCGGGATGTCGTAACCGCCAAAACCGGCATCACGATCCTCATCCATGGCGCTGCGGGTGGGGTGGGCTCATATGCTTCGCAGATCGCCATAAATGTGGGAGCCCGGGTGATCGGCACGGCCACGGGAGCCGACATTGAATACCTCAAATCGCTGGGGGTAGAACAAATCGTTGATTACAAGCGTGAGCGTTTCGAAGACACGGTGAGTGGCGTCGACGCCGTTGTCGATCTGGTGGGCGGGGAGACGCTCTCGCGCTCGTATTCCGTCGTAAAAAAGGGCGGAGTGCTCGCCACCACTGTTCAGCCGATAGATGAATCGGCAGCGAAGCGGGCCGGAATTCGCGCTGTCCAAGTGATCATGAGGCGCAACGCGGCAGATCTGGCCGAACTCGCGCGACTCGTCGAAAACGGCGCGGTTAAACCTCGACTTAGTGAAACGATGCGCCTAAGCCAGGCAAGAGAAGCCCAGGAACTCAGCGAGAATGGCAAAACGCGCGAGAAGGTGATCTTAAAAGTAGCCTAAATGACACAGCGCGGGTTTCGCTCTGCTGCGATACGCGACGCCAGATAAGTTCGCGAGTAGATCTTCCTGCCAAGTTCCCAATTGCATAAAGAATTCTGCGCGATTGGTTACGCCTTGGATTGGTCGAACGAAGTCTGCCGAAGTGGGCTCGCTTTACGGCCCGCTCTTCTTACGTCGCGCCCATCGCGCTTTCATGGCAGCACTGATGCGTTTACGAGCTGCGGCTGAAAGTCGACGCCGCCTCGTGTATTCAGAGAGCTGTGCCGCAGAACATGGAGCGCTTGGGTCTTCCCCTTGCACGTCAACGGCGAAGGGACTCATAGATTCGATTCCCCAACCAGATATTCATGCCGCCGCGGCCGGAGCCTGTGGCAGGTTATTGAAGAGTCTCAGCCGGCGCGCAACGATCGCCTCAACAGCATTCACCGCAGCCGGCAGGATTTTGTAGGGTGCAATCTCGTTCGGGTGTGCATTAAGCCCCTCTTCGACGCCTTGACGCCAGGCAAGCCGCAGTTCCGTGTTAACGTGAATAATCGTGATCCCCGCCTGGATAGCCGCGACGAAATCCTGGTCAGCAGTTCTGGAGCCGCCGTGCAGAGTCAGGAATGCGCCAGTCTGCTGGTTAATTTGCCTGATGCGCCCGATATCGAGTCGCTTCTGAGTCTCGCCTCGCACCATCGAGGGGAGGAGACCATGCATGTTTCCGACTGACGGAGCCAAGATGTCAACTCTCGTGTGTGAAACGAATTGGACCGCCTCCTCCGAATGCGACCACCAGGTTCTGACCCTGTCTGAAGGTCTTCTCAATGTACTCGCGTATTGCGGCCAGCCACGGTGCCCTGTCTGCATCTGTCAAGGGGATGCCCCGTGCCATCTTCTCGATGTTTGCTGGCGGATGAAGTGAGTCTCCTTCGAGAAATGCGCATCCCAGCGCTTGGGCAAGCAACTCGCCGATTGTCGTTTTTCCAACCCCCGCCACTCCCATCACGACGACAATCACGTTTTGTACTCCCTGGCCAATGCGTCGGAACACCTTTAATCTAATCGCGGACCTGCTTGCGGCTCTTTGGCAGCACAAACTGCGCCATGGCGAGCGCATCCACTCTTCCCGGTTAGACGCCGTAATATATACTGGGCCGCCCGCTCCACCCGGTCACTCTACCAACAATCGCAATGCTCCTACCGCTGCGCTCGACGCGATCACGAATGCGACTCCCGTGCCTAGAATCAAACAAACGGTCGAACGCGCAGATAATCTCAGGACCTGTTCCGGTGTGACCAGGGTCTCGTCTGCATCCTTTGGGTAGTAACAGAGGATCGGCGGAATGTCGGTTGAACATTCCGCATCGACTCTGGTTAGGCGACTGGGCGCAACCCACCAACCTCAGGCGCCGTCAACGGCTGAGCCTGTCTGCCAGGCCGGTTTCGTATTTCGATTTGTCCATTGTGCACGCGAGTTTCGAGGCACGGTTGTGGATGAACGGCGGGTCCATCCAGCACGCGCCCGTCTTCCAGCGCGAAACGCGACCGGTGCCATGGACATTGAATACTGTTGCTGATGAGTTTGCCTTCCGACAGCGGGCCGCTGAAGTGAGAACACGTTTCCGCTAAGGCAAAAATCCGGTTCTGCCGCTTTACCAGAAGAATGGGCACGCCTTCGTGCTCGACGCGCGTTGGTGTGTCTTCCGACAGCTCAGATTCGCTCAACACCGCCACGAAGTCCTCGGGGAAGCTCTGCCCGGCGGTGCGGTCAACACCTACCCGGTAGTCGTACACCATATTGCCGCCGAGCCGGGCCGAGTACGTCATCCCCGCATAAGCCAGAGCCGATAGGAGCCGCCCCATGGTCCGCGATCCGCGCTTGCGCATGAACCACGAGGTCGTGAATAAGGCCGCTCCGCCGAGGTTCAAAAGGCCGTGAATCATGCCGATACGGCGAGCCGGCGCGTCTGCATCCTGCCAATCCGTGGCCCCGGTGAGAGCAGCGCCGAGCGCCCCGAAGATACCGATTGCAATCGAAGTATCGGCAGCTTTGCCGCATCCATCACTGCCACTGGCCACTTCTAAGACATCAAAGACTTCTGCTGCAGTCCATGCGCCTATAGGCACATCAGTCAATATGACGTGCAGCGGGTGGCCCATCCATGTGCCGTTGAGGAAATTCTTGATCTTCTGGCCTGTCGACCCGTTATCGAACGCGCGATGGATGATCCTTTGCAGACCTTCTGCGACCGCCTTTTGTCGAGATGACTCTCTTGGATCATCTCCACCTGTAACATCCTCATTTGCCATAAAACCTCCAACCAGAATGTGCCAAGATTATTGGCGCTTCTTGAAAGCGCTTGATGAAGAACGAGATAATTGTGTGTAGTTTGGGACGTTTGTGCACTGAAGCGAAAGAGCAGTTCTGCCGGTTTTTCAGAATCTGATCTCGCTATCACCCTAGATGCACAAAGCGGCGTCTGCGGTACGCTCCTGGCGCAATTCGGAGAACGCTAGCTAAGTACCAGTAAATCTGAGGCTAGGCCGAGGTGCTGTTCCCGCATTCGCCAATGACTTACAATCGGCGATGTTCTGTTCCGGAAGGGAGAAACCGCCACTGGACACGCAGTCGATCATTTCTGAGTTGGAAGCTGAGCGAGACCGCCTTGAGCAGGCGATTTCGGCTCTCAAAGGTGATGGCAGACGGTTGAGCAAAGGGGGGCCGAGCGGAATGGGCCGTCGCCGCTTATCGGCTGCCGCGCGGAAGCGGATAAGTGTTGCACAGAAGAAAAGATGGGCTGCGCAGAAGAAAACGCGCACCGGGTGACTTCACAACAATTCCCCCGATCAAGCGACCAACGACGGCATAGAGCCAAAACTGGTCAATTGGCGGCGCCCACCGCAGAAGTGCGCGCCGCCTGATCTCCTCTTAAAGCAGAAATGTAAATTGAACTCTCGAACAGCGCCGGCTGCATTTAGCTTTGAAGTGTGTTGTACACATCGCGAATCTGAATCCCGCTTTTCACAAAGCGTTCAGTAGCGGCCAGAGTCAAACGATTTTTCCCGTTTTCAGCAATGGCGAAGTCCAAAGCCCACTCGATGGCTTCGATTCCAGACCTCGCCTGGAACGCTTTTTGCGCGCGCCTGATCTTGGCCGGATCCATTGGTAGTGGTTGTGAACGCGCTTTCGTGTAGGAGCCATCGCTTGCTTCCTCGGCTGCAAGTGTCTCGCTCACGCGGTCCGGTCAAGCGCATCGCCCCCGTCATCGTCCAGCTCAGCACCGGTTGGTCCTGATTCGGATGCGGCTTCTTCCTCCTTCAGTTGCGCCTCATAGGCGCTGCGCTCTTTCTTGCTTTTGCGAACCGGCAAGAGCTCCGCATGGCTGGATGGAAATGCAATGTGGTAAACAAAGTCAAGGCGATCTCTTGCGAGGCGATTACCCACCGCATCCTTTATGTGTTTTCTGCAGAATTGGCAAAAATCCTCAGCGTCTATGATGATCCGCTTACCGGGTCCGGTTTCCATCTCTTTAGCATGGAGCCAGCCGCGGCTGATCCAGAGCTCGATTATCTCGGGTCGGACATGGAGTGCCTCAGCCAATGTGTATTTTGTGAAGCTGTCTTTGCCCATCCTTGCATTAGCGCCGAGGCGGTACAGCATATGCCAGATTGAACTTTGTGACCGCCGCAACAATTTCGCCGTCTCATTGATCGGATGAAGGTCAATCAACTTCAGCAGGCGCTCCTGCTCCGGCTTTGTCCACGTGCGGTATGGTCGCCTGGATTTAACACCCAAGCGTCGCACAAATCTTCTGCATGCCCATCTGGGATTGCCGGATTCTTCCATCAGCTTGGTAAGCAAATCGCTCAAGTCATTTCCGCTCGCGTTTAAATTGGCGTGCACCAGGTCACGTGCCGCTTTCGACCAGCGAAATCCGCGGCGAGAGTTGCCGTCATGTACATCACCCATAGTTTCCGATAGTCCAGAACTTGCGAAGCGTTGGCCTACCGTATTCCTGGGCCCACTCGGTAGCTCAACCCGCCGGCGCTCTTCTTTCCAGAGCTCCTCCTGTGTATATATAAAGCAGTCAAAACGAAATCTGTTCGTAAAGGAAACCAGAAGTTTTGAGTTAAAAATTGTTTGCAAGGTCTGGAACCGGACTCGTTCCCCTTTCGTCTAAGTAAGTAGCTGAAACACATTCTGGCCACCTGTGCTTGGGTGCCAGTGGGACAGCAACATGGCTACTCTCCCTGATAGGGGTCCGCAGTGGTGGGACCGGGATGTCGATGATCAGGGCAGGCCAATCCGCACGGATGTGCGCCGAGCCGCGCACGACCTTTGGCCTGATGCCTGCAACCGCGTGCGTGCGACGCTGGGTGACAATGGCGATGCCGCGGAGTTGATGGAGACCACTGTCCTGCTGATTTCTCACCATCTGGACCGCATCCAAGCGCAGCCATTTGCCGCCAACATTCCTTCTCTGCTGAGCTTGCACTTTCGCCAGGAGTTGAGACGTCGAGCGGCAAGGCTAGGCCGTCTGAAATCTATCGGCGGGTCGTGGGATATCGAAGGGACGCTTGCTGTTCCGAGCTGGGTGGATGAAATCAATCTAAGAATCGATGTCAAGAGATTGATGCCGTATTTGACTGAAAGAAGTTGTACGATTGTGGGCATGCGCACGCTAGGTCACGATTGGAAAGAGATCGGAGAAAAAATGGGAATTGCTCCGGCCATCATCCGAAGCGCGTTTTGGCATGATGTGCACGAAGCGTTGGCCAAGCTCAAGAGCAAAAAGAGACCAAACGGAAAAGCAAATGGATCGGGAGTGAAATGAGTTGCGAAGAATTCAAACCGGAAGCTGGCGGATCAGAGCTGCCCATCGACGTGGAACCGGGCGAGCCCGAACTGATCGAGGCCTTTGATGCCTGGGTTCACCGTATGTACCCCAACCCGGAGCGGAAAGGCTGTCCTGGAAGACTGGTTCTGGTCTCGTTGGCATTGGCCAAGGAAAAATTCGAAGACGAGTACACGCTCCATCATATCGGTCGTTGCGCTGCATGCCTGGACGAACTCAAGCAAATCAAGCGTGAGTTGACTGCGCCCGGTGCTTCACGCTGACGTATTTCAACCCGCAAAATCAATGGCGCCATTCGATCCGAAGAGTTGCCGAGTACGCGGGCAGGAATGCGGAGATCCCCAATTGTAAGATGAGCGTGAACCGAACGCCGGTGAGCGGCGTCGCATCAATATGCCCACTACTTCTTTTGTATCATTTAGATATCGATGCCTGGATGCTGATACATCTGGAGCATGACATTAGAAGCTCATATATTAAGTGAGGAGCGGAGACCAGAGAATGCTCGATCCCCGGGCAACTCGGGTTCGGCAACGCAGCCTCCGGGCGATTATCCCGCTCTCGTGGTCATTCTTTCGAAACAGAAAAACAAGTTTTACGGATTTTGCCCAAGGCAAGAGTTAACCCGATCTCCCGGACCTTGCATATAACTCCCGTACTCTCAGTACCACCTCCACCACATCTGTCGGCAACTGCGTATCCGCAATCGGCTGAAAGATGTGGTGAATGCCCGCTGCGCGAATTGGTCCGAGCTTGAACCGCCGTGTGACATTTGTGTCATGGAGCGGTACAGATGGCGGATTGTGCCAAGTTCCCCGGCAGCGCTACTGTGCATACAGATAGATTGTGAGGGAGGACGTCCATGATTTCTCATTGCGCAAATCCGGCATGTCGAGCGCCACTGCATTACCTTCGCGGCGGGCGGCTGTACCGATTCGATGTGAAATCGCCCGGGGAACCCTGCAATGATGTTCCCAATGCGATCTGTACGAACAGACCGGCTCATGCAGCAATCTTCTTCTGGCTTTGCCAGGAGTGCTGTTCCCGCTTCACTTTGAAATTTGACCTGCGTCTTGGCGTGAGACTTGTTCCCGAGCGCGTCTTGGTAAGCAGGTTTCCAAGCACACCGGCAGTGAGAGCCGGCGACGTACGGTAAGTCCCGGAGACCAGGGCGAGGCAGCAATGATTCAAGCAGAAGGGCAAGAATTTCGATCAGGAGGAAGCCATGATAATTCCACAAATTGCAGCTCATGACGGCCGTGTGCGAGCGCCCGGAGTACTTGCCGCGACGTCATTGAAGTTTAATCTGGATGAAGAGATCCGCCAGCTCCAGGCAGAGCCCCGCTGGCAGGCCGGCCATACTGCAAAGACGATTGCAAAATACCCGGATTTTCGCGTCGTGCTGGTTGTCATGAAGGCCGGAGCGCAACTCGTTCGTCACCGCACAGCGGGTCGCATTTCGATCCAGGCCTGCCGCGGCAGCATCCGAGTTCTTTTGAGCGGCGCATTCGAGAGTAAGACGGCGGACATGAACGCCGGCGACTTGCTCATGCTGGATCGCGAGGTGGCTCACGACGTCGAAGCGCTCACGGATAGTGCGTTTCTGCTTACGATCGCATGGCCACCCCTGGACCCGCTGTTGACTGGGGAAATATTGGCGCGAGCCCCCGTCCATCACCACCGAGCTGAGGTTGTTACGCCAGTCCTCGGATCGCTCTGAGGCCGAGGTCGTCTTCACCGAAACAGCAATGCTGATCGCAGATGATGACTCGCGACGATTTATGCACGTCGATTTTAGACTCCGAAACGGTACTCTGCCGCCATCGGCCATGACTGCGTGTAGACAGGATGTGGTTGAGGGTGAGCGCTTGATGCAGAAAAGGAAAGCCACCTATGAGCGCAGAATTTGTTACGCCACATCCAATTACCGCCATCCGATCCAGGGAGAGCGAGTGGTTGAGCTTATGAACAGAACTCATGATCCTACATTGGATCCACGACAAATTTCTCAAAGTTTGCCAGAACCACACCCGAATCAACTACTGAGATTGGTTGATTGGACCTTGGTTCTTCCGTTGCTCAAGAATAGTATCTAGGGTGGTGTGCAAGATCTCAAACCGCAACGGCGAAAGGAACAGTGGATTTAAAGGACTTGTGCGAACCGCAACCGTTCAGTTGTGCTCCACCGAATCGCGGGCGGAGGTCGCCCTGAGCGTAAGGAAGGAAGACGATGATGAAAGAGAGTGCATTGAAGCGTTCCCTCAAAGCTAGATTGAAGACTAAGATTTTCGTGGACGGAGGGGACCCCGAAGAAACCCGCCAAATTAAAGACCTGCTCGGTTTCGTCGATGGCCAGACTACCAACCCTTCTCTGATCGCCAAGAACCCTGAAATCCGTCAGCTGGTAGCTTCCGGTCATAAGCTGACTCCCGAACAGGAAGCGGAGGAGTACAGAAAG
>DASUBD010000189.1:0-17619 GCA_035763445.1 Candidatus Angelobacter sp. | reverse complement strand
ACCGCAAAGCGCATTCTGCAGCTGGACCAGAACAACATACGCGCATTGGCGATTGTGGCATACATTGACCGTGCCAAGGCGAGCTCGGGGAATCCACAGGCCCTCCAGTCCACCTGCACTGAATCACAGGCCGGATTGGAGCACCTGCCCACATGGCAAAAGCCGGAAGGACTTTCCGATGCCGATTTCCAGAAGCTCAAGACCCAGATGAGCAATATCTTTGAAGGAGCCGCGGGTTTTTGTGCTCTTCAGGCCAAGAATTATGCCGTTGCCAAAGAGCACTACAATAAGGCCCTGCAGGTAGAGCCGAATAACTATGGCGACATTTACCAGTTGGCTATCGCTGAACTGAATTCCAACCCCATGGAATTGAACGGGTTCTGGCACTGCGCGAGAGCTATGAACCTGGCGCAATCCTTGCCCAATGGCGCTGCCGCCGCCCAAAGCATTAACGGCTATTGCAAGGCTTTCTATCACAACTACCATGGCAATGATCAGGGCTGGGACCAATTCGCACAGCAGTACGGCGCGGCAACCGCTCCACCGGCCAATATCGCCCAGTTGATCACGCCCAAGCCCACTCCTTGTGATCTTGCGGTCAGTGCAGTCAAAGACAATGACGTAACCCAGCTTTCCTTTGGCGACAAGGAATTCATTCTTTCGCAAAAGGGCTGCTCTGCCGCCGGAACTGAGGCGGCTGACAAGGTCTGGCAGAGTATTCAGGACCTGGAAAAAGGCGGACAGGCCAAGTTAAAGATACCGATTAAAGTCATTTCTTCAACCGCAGACACCATTGATGCTGCCCTGAGTGAGGATAACCAGACTGCGAACAAAGCTGACCTTCACGTGATGATGGAAAAACCCATGACCAAGCCTCCGGCTCCCGGCACCATGACGGACATCATCGGCATCATCACGTCTTACACACCGAATCCGTTCATGTTCACCATGGAGAAAGGCGAACTGCCGGCTCCGGCCAAGAAGGCTCCGGTCCATCACACGCCAACAAAAAAGAAGAAGAAAGCCTAGTTTAGTAGAAAACGTTGACTAGAAAACGCTGAGCAGAAAACAGTTGAAAGGCAGCTTCCCGGCGCGGAAGCTGCTTTTTTTATTCCCCTAACATCAGTCGCTGGATGGAGTGAGCGCGTCCCGTATTCTCATCGCACTCGATGACAACGGCGCAGAATCTCGGATCACCTTTGGCTGCTTCAAAACGCCCGGGCAATCCGGTAAGAAAGCGCTGCAAAATCTGTTCTTTCTCTACGCCGATCACGCTGTCATAAGGGCCGGTCATTCCAACGTCAGTCTGATACGCAGTTCCCTTCGGCAAAACGCGGTTATCTGCGGTGGGAACATGCGTATGTGTTCCCAGCACAGCAGTCACGCGCCCATCCAGATACCAACCCATCGCGATCTTCTCTGACGTGGCTTCCGCATGGAAATCCACCAGAACTACTTTGGCGGTGAGTTTGTTGAGCAGAGCGTCCGCTTTGCGAAATGGATCGTCGTTGTCCTGCATGAAGACGCGGCCCTGGAGGTTGATGACGGCAAACTTATGCCCTCCGCGAGTTGTGCCTTCATACCAGCCAATGCCGGGAACTCCCTCAGCGTAATTCGCGGGCCGCAGCACTCTTCGCGGACGCCCCGTTGGATCGCCATTCACAGAGTTGAAATAGTCGATGATTTCGCGCTTGTCCCAGATATGGTTGCCGGTGGTCAGCACCTCACAACCCAAATCAAACAGCTCGTCGGCAATGGAAGGTGTAAGGCCAAAGCCTCCGGCCGAGTTCTCTGCATTGGCAATGACAAGGTCAATTTTGTGGCTTTCCACCACGTTCTGCATGTGGTCGCGCACAATTCTGCGACCTGCGCTGCCGAAGATGTCGCCAATGAAGAGGATTTTCATAACGAATCTTTGATACTAACATCCCGCCGCATGCTGCCTCACTTGGCCCATTGCGCCGTGGTAAGGAAGTCGTAATTGCCGGAAGGCGTCAGGTCCAGGTCGCGAATACGCGTGGTGTGGACCATCAGGTTGTCCATGTACCAGAAATCGATGTAAGGAAGATCGTGAGCCAGGATTTCCTGGATTTCAGCGTAAATCCGCTTGCGCTCTGCCTGGTCCACCGTCTGCCTGCCCTGGGCAATCAGCGCGTCCACTCGCGGATTCGAATAGTATCCGCGGTTTGCGCGCTTGGGCGGAAAACTGGCGGAGTCAAACGCATAAGCAAAAATATCAGGGTCCTGATTGGTCCCCCCAACCCAGCGCAGTGAGTAAAGTTGGAAGGCTCCTCTAAGGATGTCTGCGTAAAGCGTGGCAAATTCAAAGGTCCTGATATCCAGCGCGATCCCCACCTGCCTGAGCTGTTGCTGCAGCACCACCGGCAACAGCCGCGAAGTTTCTTCCGTGTTTGAAGTCTTCATGGTGAGGTGAAAGCGGATTCCGTCTTTCCCACGCGGGAATCCAGCCTCATCCAGCAGCGCATTTGCCTTTTCAGGAGAATACGGATAGTGCTCAACGTTGCCATCGTACGCCCAGTGTTCCGGAGGCAATACGCTGTCAGCTAGGCGTCCATATCCGCCGAACAGGTGATCGAGGATCGGCCGCCGATCAATCGCATAGGCCATTGCCTGGCGAACGCGCACGTGCTTCAGAATGGGATCGCGCAGGTTGAAGGCCAGATAAACCAGCGCTGTTCCCGGCTCGCGTTGGATGCGAAGATGCGGATCACGCCGTAGCGTGTCCACCATGTCTGCGCCTAGCGAATTTGTTGCCAACATGTCCGCGCTTCCTTTGCGCAACTCCAGCGCGCGAGTGGTTGCGTCCGGTACCACATTCAAGCGCACGCGCTCCACATTCGGAGGTTGGGCCCAGTACTTGTCGTTGCGTTCGAGAATTACGTGGCTGTCTTGCTCCAGGCTCACAAATCGGAACGGTCCGGAACCAATCGGGTTTGCTGTCAGTTCTTTGCCGCTGCCGTAGGGCACAATGCCAAAAGCTCCATCAGAGAGGTTCCACAGCAGCGTGGCGTCGGGTTCATCAAGATGGATGACAACAGTCCCGTCATCCGGAGCTTCCACCTTGATCACGTGCTCGTACGTTGCCGCGCGGATGCTGATAACAGTTCCGTTCTTGTACGAATCCAGCGTCCACTTCACGTCCCGCGCGCTCAGAGGCCGACCATCGTGAAACAGAATGCCTTTTTTCAGATGGAAGATATACGTTCGCGAATCCGGCACATCCCAGCTTTCCGCCACCCACGGCAACAGCTTGAAATGTTCATCTTTGCGAACAAGCGGATCAAAGATGAGTTCAGCAATGCGCTCTGATTGGGAATCGGTCCCCACACGTGGATCAAGGTTCACCGGACTACTTTCAATATCCATCACCAGCGTACCCGGCGAAGGATGATTGGAGCAGGCGATAATCGGCAGCAGGAGGACCATGGCAAAAAACACGCGGCGTAGAGCTCCCATATTGGAAGAGAGCTTCACAATTACGCGTGCTCGCGTGTGCTCTCCCCGCCTACGCATAAGAAATTTTTCCCAGCACTGCCGGCTCTCTTGCTCCGGTGGCCGAAGGAATATTACCCGGCTTCCCATTCCAGGTTTGGTAGGCCAGCAAGGCGAATGCTGCAGCTTCCTTAGCCTGTCCCGGCATCTGGAAGTCATCCATTTTTTTGAGCGTCAGCCCCATTTTGCTTACTTCCTGAGACAGCATTCTCATGAGCGTTCGGTTCTCCGCACCACCACCGGAAACGATGTAGTCGCGAAAATTTGCTCTCTTGAGTCGAGGCGTTAGCAAAAATTCCTGGATTGATTGCGAAATGGATTTTGCGGTGAACGCGGTTGCTGTGGCGATGACGTCTTCTGGCGGCTGGCGCTTGCATCGATGTATGAATTCTTCCGTATATTCTCTGCCGAATTCCTCCCGGCCCGCCGTCTTTGGAGGCATCATGTGGAAATACGGGTTCCCCAGCAATTCCTCAAGTACTGCTTGAAGTATGTTCCCTCTCGCCGCGACCACGCCATTGCGATCATAAGATTTGCCATAGAAGCGCTGCATGAGCTGATCGATCACCATGTTGCCTGGCCCCGTATCAAAGGCTATGACTTCGCTTGGCTTCGCATTAGCCGGAATCGCAGTGAGATTGGCGATCCCACCAATGTTCTGCAGGATGCGGCCGAAACGCGCATGCCGGAATAACGCATAATCCAGGAATGGAACCAGGGGCGCACCCTTGCCCCCCGCCGCCATGTCGGCCGGCCGAAAATCTGAAACCACAGGCACACCGAGCCGGGCAGCAATCACCGATCCCTCGCCTGTCTGCCACGTGCAGGCAATCTTCTTTCCGTGAAACTTCGATTCCTCTCCCTGGTGGTAGAGAGTCTGGCCGTGGCAGCCCACCAAGTCCAGCTTTCGGATGCCGCCCGAATGCTGAGCTTTGCGGATAGCTTCGCTGTACAACTCCCCCAGAAAAAAATTCAGACGGCTCAGTTCGGCCACGCTGATCTGGGAAGCATTCATTGCCTTGAGAATCGCAGCCCGAACCGGCTCTGGATAGGCAACGTGCTGGTGAACTAAGAGTTTCAACCGGAACTTTAAGTTTTCCCCGCTGATCTTGACAATAGCAACATCAATCCCGTCTGCCGAGGTCCCACTCATCACACCGGCGACGATCAAGCGCGCTCCATTGGTGTTTTGGATCCGGTGAATCGGTCATCCAGAGAATCGCCAGATACAATTTCGGTAAACTCCCGCACAATCTGTTGTAGCTTCTTCACCACTCGTTCTTTTGGCTCGCGGCCAAAGCCGCTGAGCGCTGACGACCTTCGCTTCAGGGCCAGCACTCGCCGGGCTGACTGAGCCACATACGCAGCGAATTTCTTGTCGCGCTCCGCTTCTCGCAGAACCGCTTCGTACCCTCTCCAGACCAGGTCATGGTTGTGGCAGACCAGGAACATGTCTGCCCCGGCTCGGAGCGTCTCCACTGCTACCTCTTCAATTGATCCCGCAGCCAGCACACCGCCCATTTCCAAATCGTCAGAGATGATCAGGTTTCGGAAGCCAATTTTGTCGCGCAGAACGTCTTTCATCCACTTCTTTGATAGCGAGGCCGGCAGGTTGTTCTTCGTTACCTCCGGATATGCTGCATGCGCCACCATGACGAACGGAATCTGACGATGCAGTTCGCGATAGGGCACAAGATCTTCCGCCCAGAGTCTATTCCATGGCTTCGCGATCGATGGCAGCTCATGATGTGTATCGAGATTGGCTTCGCCCAATCCCGGAAAGTGCTTGCCGCATCCCAGCACGTTCGCGCTCTTCAACCCTTTCAGGCATTCGCGGGCATAGGCAATCACCTCTGCGGGATCAGCAGATGCGGTGCGTGATCCCAACACGCGCTCAGAGGGCCGCAGGCCCAGATCAAACACCGGAGTGAAGTCGGTGTTGAATCCAAGGGCTCTCGCCTCGAGCCCCAAAATGTGCCCGTGCATGCGAAATAGTTTGGGTTCTCCACTCAAGAAAACCTGACGAACCGAGGGTACCGGCGCAATCACATTCTTCAGGCGATCCACCGTTCCGCCTTCAAGGTCCACGCACAGAAACATGGGCACGGGTGTTGTGGCTTGGGAATCTTTCAACAACCTCCAAGTCTGCTGCGGCGCGGTTATATTGCGCGCAAACAGGATCACTCCGCCAGGCTGCAGAGTATTCAGCGTGGTGCGAAGTTTGGAATCGACTTCCACTCCGTCGTATCCCATGATGAGTAGTTGCCCCACCTGCTGGCGCAGTTCAAGTTTTGTGGTTTTCGCCATGTAAATTTTGATTATACGAAGAGTGGAGCCTCGCGAATCATGTCTTATAGGGTACGTATGCCCGGTTTGTAAGGGTAACGATCGGCTGCTTATTTCTCTTCGTCGTCTGGCACGCCCAGCTTTCCCAGCCGGTAGCGCAATGCATTTCGAGAAAGCCCCAAAAGTCTGGCGGCCTGACTCTTGTTACCATTGGCGCGCCGCAGAGCCTCGCGGATCATTTCATCTTCCCATTGCTCCAGCGTCATGTCTTCCGGCAGGAATGGGCTCCCCGCAGCATTCGCCGAACCGGCGGCCGGGGTGCGCGCCGGCGTATCCAGATGAATATCTGCAACCTCGATTGAGGTTCCCGAAGACAGGGCGACGGCCCGTTCGATCGTGTTCTCCAACTGACGAACATTACCCGGCCAGTGATAACTCATCAGCATTGACAATGCCTCTGGTGTAACCCCGGTGATTTCTCTTTCGTTATCTCGTGCAAAGCGGGCAAGAAAGTGCTTCACCAGATCGGGGATGTCCTCTTTGTGTTCACGCAGTGGAGGAATATCAATGGGAACTACGTTCAGGCGATAGTAAAGGTCCTCACGGAAGGTTCCCTGCTCCAGTGCGGCTCGCAGGTCACGATTGGTGGCGGCAAGCAGGCGCACGTCCACCTTGAGAGTTTTGGTGCTGCCCAGGCGCTCAAATTCTCTTTCCTGCAGCACCCGCAAAAGTTTTACCTGGATGAGGGCGGGGACATCGCCAATCTCGTCAAGGAACAGGGTTCCCTTGTCTGCCAGCTCAAATTTTCCCGGCTTGCTGGCCAGGGCGCCGGTGAACGCGCCTTTCTCAAACCCGAACAGCTCGCTTTCAAAAAGAGTGTCAGGTATGGCCGTGCTATTGAGCTTGATAAACGGTCCGGCAGCGCGACGCGAGTTCTGGTGGATGGCGCGGGCAATCAGGTCCTTGCCTACACCGCTCTCCCCGCCCAACAGCACCGTGGAGTTGGTGCCGGCCACGCGTGCCACCAGCGCCAGCACTTCCTGCATTCTGGCGCTTCGGGCAATGATGTTTTGGAACTGGTAGCGCTTGCCCAGGGCCTCGCGCAGTGAGCGGTTTTCATCCCGGACCCTTTGCACGTCTAGCTCTTTCCTGATAACCAGCTTCATCTCCGCCATGGTGAATGGCTTCAGGACGTAGTCGCTGGCGCCCGCCTTCATTGCTTCTACCGCTGTTTCCACGCTCCCGTACGCAGTCATCACCACCACGGGAACTGATGCATTCAGTAGCTTGGCTTCTTGAAGAAACTCAAGACCATTCATGCCGGGCAGCTTCAGGTCCGTTAACACCAGATCAACGCTGTCTTTGCGCAGCAATTTGATCCCGCTCTCAGCATCTTCGGCTGCATGCACCGTGTGTCCGTCCTCTCCCAGGCTGATCTCCAGCAACCGGCGCATGCGAGGCTCGTCTTCAACAATCAGAATGTTTGCCATATTTGTCAGGACCGGCTTCGCATTTCAGCCGGCAAGGTCACGCGAAAGCATGCGCCCCGCCCCGGAGCATTTACCAGCTTCACTGTTCCGCCGTGAGCATCCACAATTTTCGACACGATCGCTAGACCTAAACCCACTCCGGACTTCTTAGTCGTAAAGAAAGGATTGAAAATCTGCTCCTTAATTTCCTCGGGTATCCCCGGGCCAGTGTCGGCGATTTCCACAACGACTTCGGGTGCATTCTCGCCCTTGGTCTCCCCGGCCTGGGCTCGAATCGTGAGCTGCCCGCCTTCGCTCATTGCCTCACAGGCATTGGAAAACAGATTTGTGAACACTTGCTCGCATAGTTCACTGTCGATCAGCGCTCCGGGCAGTGAAGGCGCATACTCTTTTACGATTTTGATTCCGGCGGTCGCACCCTGATCGGCAACTGTCTTTAGGCATTTCTCCAGTAGATCTGGCAAGCTTTCAGGCTTCACATTTAGCTGCGATGGTCTGGCAAAGTCCAGGAACCGGCCCACCAATGCGCTCAAGCGATTGACCTCAGTGTAAATGTACCCGGAAAGTTCTTTGGCCAGCTCATCTCCTCCGCTCAGCTTCTGCCTCAGAATTTCCGCTGAGCCTTTGATAACGCCTAAAGGATTGCGAATTTCGTGCGCAAGGCCGGCTGAAAGTTGTCCCAGAGCGGCCAGCCTTTCTGCGCGGCGCGCTTCTTCCTGCGCCTGGCGCAGGCTGCGATTGGCTTCCGCCAGGTTCTGCGAGAGCAGCTGATATCGGCGTACCTGTACCCGGGACTCCATGACAAAGCGATTCACTGTCATAGCGACAAGGAAAAAGAACAGGTTGCGCAACAGCAATTCACTAATACCCTGCCAGCCAAGAATAAATTCCTGCGAAGCCGGAATCAGATAGGCGCAGTAGGCGGCGGACGTTGCGGCCGTCCACAACAGCGTGCCGAGCGGACTGAAATAAATCGCCGCGGTTGTCACCGGGACAAAAAACACAGGCCAGTAGCTGCTTTGAATAGGGACAAGATCACGGGTGTGATTAATCAGGACAGTGGCTAACGCCAGCTTTATAAGTACAACTAATGTGGGGCCAAGGCGCTCACCGGATCCGCGAACGAATCTCTTTTCCACGAGCTGAAATAGTCCCAGAACCAGCAGAATCACCTGCTTGTGGGGCTCATTGACAGGCGGAAGAGCCGCCAGACCTGCTAAAAACAAAAGCCAGAGCAGGTCATGCCAGAGCGGCGTCGCGCGTTCTTCTGCCATAGGATGATTGCGATGACTGTATCACACCAGCTTCAGGTAAGAACGCTGAGAGAGGCAGATGTCCGTGCGATGGGAGAAACTGGCAAACATTCAAGCTGGCTTCTGGCCGTCCAGAATGGACCTGATCTTTACCTCGAGAGACTGCAGGGTGAACGGCTTTTGAAGAAACGAGGCGCTATCGATGAAGCCCTGGTCGTGTACGTCGTCATCGGCATGCCCGGAGATGACAAGAATGCCCGTTTCCGGGCGGGCTTCCTTCATTTGCTCCACCAGCACGCGCCCGCTGCCGCCAGGCATTACGATGTCTGTGACCAGAAGCGAAATTTTATCTTCAAACCGTCGCGCTACTTCCATGGCTTCATCAACCGCGCGAGCCTGCAAAACCTTGTACCCGCATTCCTGCAGATATTCGGCTGCCGAATTGCTGAGTTCCTCCTCGTCATCCACAAGAAGGATTGTTTCTATACCTCCAATTTTTCTCATGCCGTTGCTGGACGTCTCTACCCTTGGCTCAAGCGCATCCGCTACTCGCGGCAGATAGATGCTGAAGGTTGTCCCCTGTTGCGGAGAGGAATCTACCACCACGTGCCCCCCGGCATGCTTAACAATTCCGGCTACAGTTGAGAGCCCGAGTCCGGAGCCTGTTTTCTTCGTGGTGAAAAACGGATCAAAGATGCGGTTCTGGATTGCAGGATCAATGCCTGTCCCTGTGTCTCTGACGGAGAGCCGTACATAGCATCCCGGTGGCACTTGTTTCGGCAGGTCAGGCCGGTCCACCTTATCCAGAATGATGGTCAATGTGCCGCCAAAGGGCATTGCCTCATGAGCATTGGTTGCCAGATTTAAAAGCACCTGTTCCATTTGGCCCTGGTCTGCATATACCGTTCCCGCCGCCTTACTTGATAAGACAGCAATGTGCGTTTCCGGCCCCATGAGGCAGGTAATCATGCTGCTCACATCGCTGATCACGTCCGCAAGGTTCAGCAATGTGGGAGCAATCACCTGTTTTCTTCCAAAGGCAAGCAACTGCTTGGTAAGTGAGGAAGCTTTTGTAGTAGCGGTAAGGATCTTGGTGGCCTTGCTCCGTACGGTGTCATCCTGCCCCCGCAGTTCAATCAATTCAGCATGACCGCTGATCACGGCGAGGATGTTATTGAAGTCGTGCGCTACGCTTCCCGCAAGCCGTCCCACGGCTTCCATTTTTTGCGACACACGGAGTTGATCCTCCAGGCTTTGCTGCTCGCTGATGTCGCGCATTACGCCTAAATGCCGGCCTTCAAGAATGTTGGCACTGAAACAATAGTCCACCACGCGCTCTGTCCCGTCTAAACGACGGATAGCGAACTGGCCCCGGCCGCTCTGCGAACTGCGCATCCGCTCCATCTCACCATCAAAGCCATCCCCCGCAAACTCATGAAACGTGCTGCCGATCAGCTTTGAACGCGGCGACGCCAGCAAAGCAGCGGCGGCTTCGTTGGCCTCCACAAACCTGCCATTCCCGTCAAAAATTACGATTGCATCGAGAGAGTTCTCGAAGATGGCGCGTGCCGTGGCTTCACTCTTGCGCAGGGCTTCTTCTGACGTTTTTCTCTCAACCGCATAGCGGATGGCGCGCAGCAGAAGTTTGCCATCAAATGAGCCCTTCACCAGATAGTCCTGGCCGCCCTCGCGCACGGTCCGGCTGGCGAGTTCTTCATCATCAGACCCGCTCAGTACGAGAATAGCTGAGCCGGGAGCTGCCCGTTTCACAAGGTCGAACGTCTCATATCCAGAGCTGTCACCAAGGTTGAGGTCCAGCAGTACCACATCCACTTCAAACTGGGCGAGTTCTGCCATGGCCTCATATAGGTTTCGCGCGTGCGTGCATTCGAAGGTTTGCGTGGAATTTTTCAGCAGGCCTGAGATCAGATGTGCATCCACAGAGCTGTCTTCCACAAGCAGGATCCTGATCAGCTTCCCGTGTTGACTATCTGCGAGAGCTGTTGCCATGTCGCGTCAGTTTTCTCCTGCCTTATTGGCTCGCTCCGGCCCACTTGAGACCATGGCCTCAAGCATGCGCGCGAGGAAATCAATCTCTGTCTTTAGCGTGTTCACTGAAAGCACCACGTTATTCAGAGAGTTGCTGGCGGCGAGGCGCTCAAGATTCGATGCCGCTTGAGCAGCAACAGGGGCGGAGAGCTGGAGCAGAGATCCTTTAAGTTTGTGGCTGGCTTCGCGTAGCGCCTCTGTATCTCCGTCCCTTGTAGCCGCGTCAATTTTGAGTAATAGCTCCGGATATTCAGCCGCAAAAATTTTCACCAATTCGCCAAGCAGTTGCATGTCCCCGTCCACTCTTTGCCAGAGTGCGGAAGGATCGAATCTCGCGCTGGTCAGACTTTCCCACATGGCTTCAACCTACAGGCCAATCCTGAGATTATCTCCTGATTTCAGCAGCCTTCGCACTTTTTTATGCGCCCAAAGTGAATGACATTGGCTGCGAAAAAGGTTCCTGGCCTGCTAAAATCAAAGCTGGCAAAGAGGAGCACAGCGGGAACCCGCTGCCGAGGTCCTGAGGCGAAGCTCGAAGGACCTTAAGCCAGATACAGTAGGTATACCCTGAGCGGGAGTAATTCAGTGGTAGAATGCCAGCTTCCCAAGCTGGACGTCGCGGGTTCGATCCCCGTCTCCCGCTCCATCCTTGAACGGAACACTGCCACTGCTCACAATTCTCAAGACAATTGAAGAATCTAAGGGTTTAATGGAGATGCCAGTGGGAATGTCTGTTTTTTAATGTGCGTGGCGGACCAAAACCGAAAAACGTTCCGCCACGCAACATTCAGTCGAGTGACCTAACTATGTCCAAAAGTAATTAGAGGATTCTTGGGCAGAGATTAATCGCTCTAATTTCAGCCGGCCAGCACAGCAGGCGCCTAGAATGGCTCACCAACTCCCACAGTCCCAGCCGTTACTTCCCGCTGCTCTGATTGCTCGGCGGCTTCGCCGGGGCTGAAAGGCTGGTATTCGATTTGGCTTTGCCTGCATTGGAACTGGTGTTAGCGCCGCCTTCGGCCGCTCCTGACATTCCCGGACCAACACCGGCAGCACTCAAGTCACTTGGTCCATACATGGTCCCATCTGCGCGTGAGACCAGGCCTGTTGCACTCGCAGCTTTGGGAGTGCCACCCTTACCGGCCGCAGCTGCAGTAAGGAAGGGAGCGGGGTTCAAGTTTTGTGACACCGCGCCTTTGCCGCTGCTGTATGGAGTGCTCGCCTCAAGACTGGATCCTCCACTGGATGCGGGGCTGGTCTCCATCTTCTGATCTCCGCTTGCGACGCCGGCGCCTTCAGCGCCAGAACTGGTGTTGGCGAATGAAGGCATGCTTCCCGTCGGCTGCGTAGCCCTTTCTTTATCATTGCCGGAACACCCCATGGCCCACACCATCAGTAACAAAACTAAAAAGCCTGGCAGAGTTTTCATGATCTCTCCAAAGAATAAAACGATTGTTGCCAAGATGCGGCAGAGACAAGCCCGCTGAGACAACACACCATCATAATAGAAGCCGGTACTCGTGCACACTGGTTTGCAGACGTGGCAGCAGGAGAGTGCGGGACAGTTTGGGAATGCAGGTTGCTTGGCAAGCAAACAAAAAAAGCGGGCGGCCCCTCGGCCGTCCACTCGATTGCGCAGTGAGCTATTCGCCTGCCTGCTTGTGTTTTCCTTTCGCACCCTTTACATCAAGCTCATTGACCACCTGCTCGACGTTGGGAACCGTGGCAGCAAGTTTTTCTGCACTTTCCCTTTGTGCAGCGTTGTCCACGTCGCCTTTCAACGTAAGCACGCCATTCTTCGCGTCGTAACGGATGTGCTGGTTGTCAAGATGATTGGCAATCAGCACTGCCTTGAAATCTTTCTCTATGGCACCGTCGACGTTGGAATCAATCTTCCTGGCCGCGCTCTCAACGCCATCTGGACGAACCCCAATTTCGTTGGAAACTACCCATCCGGATGCAGCACCCTTGGCCACATCCTCAGCCCGCTCCTTGTCTTCCTGAGTCTTTACGTCACCTGAAAGCGTTACCAGTTGCTTATTGTTATCTGTGTTGACTTTTATGTCCTTGAACCCGGCATTCCCCAGCGCATGAGAAACCTGATCTTTCACGTCTGGAGTAGCAGCTTTGTTTGTGTTGCAGCCGATGGCAAATGCAAGCAGTACCGAAGCCAATATCGGCAGAATCCCCTTTGCACGCATACAAATCTCCTGTTGGTTAGTGAAGTGGCGCGCGTTGAGAGATTGGATGCCGCTGTACGCGCACAAGAGGGCTGCTGAGAGCTGGATAGATGTACCCGCGGCTGGACTAACGGGTTGCACTAACTCCGGACAGAGCCATGGATTGAAAAATCTTAGCTCCATCAGCCGAACCGAGTAGCGGGTCGCTGCAACGGTCTGGGTGCGGCATCATGCCAAGAACGTTTCTGCCCTCGCTGCAGATCCCGGCAATATTGTCGAGAGAGCCGTTCGGATTGGCTTCCGCCGTGATCTCCCCCTCAGACGTGCAGTAGCGGAAGATTACGCGGTTCTGCTTTTTGAGAGTTGCCAGAGTTTGCGGGTCGCAATAGTAATTGCCTTCCATGTGACCGATGGGAATCCGCAATATTGCGCCAACTTTGCAGGCGTTGCTGAAAGGAGTGTCAGTGTTCTCTACGCGCAGGTTGACGAACTTGCAGACATACTTGAGACCTGCATTGCGCATAAGAGCGCCGGGAAGAAGCCCGGCCTCGCAAAGAATCTGGAAGCCATTGCAGATGCCAATCACCAACCCGCCTGAAGCGGCAAATTTCCCCACTTCCTGCATGATGGGTGCAAAGCGTGCGATGGCGCCTGTGCGCAGGTAGTCGCCGTAAGCAAACCCGCCGGGCACGATGATGGCGTCACAATTTTCCAGGTCGTGCGACTCATGCCAAAGAAAAGCGGCCTGTTGCCCAGTGGCGGTGATAGCGGCGTGGTAGCTGTCCTGATCGCAGTTGGAGCCGGGAAAAATGATGACGCCGAATTTCATAACTTTATTGTAGCAACGGGGTCAATAATGTTTTAGCACTCAGTCAGTAGTCAGCATTCAGCCCTTGATGCTTCTTTCAAGAAGGATGCAGTTGAAATCCGCTCCAAGATGAATCTCGGGACCAGGGTGACAAAGTCGCAGGGGCTGAGTGCTGATTGCTGAGTGCTGAAGGCTAAGCACGCGGAGTAAACTTACGAGAATGTCCAATTGGCGCGACTGGCGCTCTCATGCGCGCATCACGGGATCGGCGCTGAAGAACTGGTTCATCGCCCAGTGCCAGGATTCGCTGGCCGTCGCGCTTCTCTGGTTGATTGGACTGTGGATCATCGGAATACCTTGGGCGCCTGTTTGGGCCATTCTGGCGGGAATTCTGCAATTCATTCCCAACTTCGGTGTAATGCTGTCAGTGATTATCCCGGCGTTGATTGGCGCCTTCAGCTCGGACAGTATGCGTTTCTTTTACGTGCTGATCCTGTTTGCCATCATCATGGTGGTCGATGGCCTGTTCCTTCAGCCCTATCTCATGAAGCGAACAGCCAAGGTGCCCTTCTGGGCGGCGTTGTTTGCACCCATTGTTCTGGGGATCATCATTCCGTTCTGGGGAGTCCTGCTCGCCCCGCCTTTGCTGGCTGTGGTGTTTGCGTTCTGGCACAAACGGACAGCAACTTAAAGCGAATCAGACTTCTTCATCCTCAAGGTTGCGATAGCTCTGTGCGGCAAAACTGCGTACCATCAGCGAGCAGCCGAGGCTTACCACAATCAATGCCAGCAAACCGATGGGAATAAGCATGAATTCAGCAACCAATTTTCCGATAGCATCCAGGCCGTTTCCTTTCGACCCGAGCGTACCCGCCACGGCAAAGGCCAGACCAATGCAGCCGACAACGACCAGGAAGAATCCACGAAGGAAGAACCCAAACCGCTGACCGGGTGTCAACGGCCCCGTATCCCACCAGTTCTGGCGCAGGAAGAGCCACTGGCGACGCAGCAGGCTGGTGGAACGTGAAACCGGTTCCTCCAGCGCGTCTTCCTGCTCTCTTTCGTCAGCCATGAGCGAATCATAACAACAGGGTCGTGCTATAATCTACTTTGTTTTCATGCGTTTCGTAACGCCCTGCCGGGCTCCCCTGCGGCTCGCTTAAATCAAATTCTGCTGAGGTTATCACCATGTCTGGCCACTCAAAATGGGCCACAATCAAGCATAAAAAAGGCGCGCTGGACGCCAAGCGCGGCAAGATTTTTACCCGCCTGATCAAAGAAATCACCATGGCCGCAAAGAGCGGCGGTGGAGATCCTGAAGGCAATCCGCGCCTGCGTACAGCAATTGCTGCCGCCAAGGCAGAGAACATGCCTGCGGACAATATCAAGCGGGCCGTCCAGCGCGGCACCGGTGAACTCCCCGGCGCAACCTATGAAGAAATCCAGTTTGAAGGCTACGGTCCGGGTGGAGTCGCTCTTTTGGTGAATGTAACCACTGACAACCGAAACCGCACGGTAAGTGAAATTCGTCATATGTTTACCAAGAATGGCGGGAACCTGGGTGAAGCAGGCTCGGTGGCATGGATGTTCCACAAAAAGGGTGAAATCATCGTCCCCAAAGCCGCTGCCAAGGAAGACGATTTGATGGGCATTGTGCTGGAGAACGGTGGCGAAGATCTGAGCGATGATGGCGATACCTGGGTTATCACCACCGATCCGAATGCTTTTGAAGGCGTGCTCAACGCCATCAAAACGGCCAATCTGGAAGTGGTCCATTCTGAAGTAGGCATGATCCCGCAGAACTACATCAAGCTGGAAGGCGCAGCCGCCAACCAGATGATTCGACTGCTGGAAGCCATTGAAGACCATGACGACGTACAGAACGTCTACTCCAATTTCGACGTGGACCAGAAACAGCTCGAAGAAGTTGCCGGATAGATTTTCAATCAGTCATGACAAAGGCGGCGAGCGGCCGCCTTTTGTTTTAGGTCAGAGTCGCCACTGACCATCCATCCGCCGTACGCCGCAAGATGGTGTCGGATATCAGATATCCGCCCGAGTCCATGACTTTGGCAATGGATGCTTTCACCTGCTTGATGCCTTCATTGGACTGGCTATCTGTGAAGAGGAGAACATCGCGGCTCGGCACCGCTGCCAGAACGTCGCCTGAGATCTGCTGCTTCAATTCCGCCCACAACTCGTCAAACAAAAGCAGACTTGCAACGTAATCACCTCCGGCTGTCAGCATGTATGCAGGCCCCTCACCGTGCTGTTCAACAGGAGGCAGAATCCGCCGGAGATTGTTAATGGCCAGGTTCTTCAGGGCACCCGAATCCAGGCCAAGCTCCTTAACGTGTGATTTCTGCAAAGTCTTCATGGAATCTGCGCTATCGATTGCGTAGATTATCCAAAGATCTCCCACCAGGTGCTCGCTTGCAAATGGGACCTCCTCCCGGGCGTGGTCGCCATAAATATGAAAATATCCCTCATCTTTGATCGTGGGAACGATACAACTGCGATCCGGCAGTCCCTCGTTATTGGAGAGGGTAGTAAGCAGGGCACGCAAAAAGCGCTCTACGTGGCTTACTCGGGATTCGACGTCGTCCCTGCATTGCCTCCACATGTTCTCAAGAAATACTGTAGCCGGCTCTCGCCCTTGCCGAACAATTCGGAATTGATCAAAAGAGTCGCCAGATTGAACCTCTATCTCGGGAAACATTTCGCACACCGCTTCCCTGCAGATGTGGCAGAACTCTTCCTTGGTCAAAGATTTCTTTGCTAATGCTGCCTTCCAACTGATTTTGAGCGAACGCGGTTGTGGCTTGAAGAATTTAGTGAACCAGTTCTGCAGCATGGCTGCTATTTAATCAAAATGCAGGTGAAATTCAATAAGACGATTCATTGAGAATCGGGAGCCCGGAATGGCACCGGGCATACACTCTTCGCCAACTCAACCCGCTAAAAAGAGTCTCTGCAGGCGTGCTCGCACACGCCTGCAGGGTGGAATTTGAGTTGATTAGTGGGCTTCCGGCTGAGAGTCAAAGAACAGGAAAAAGTTGGTCGGCTGGTCTGGCGCCGCTTTGCCTGCTGCCTGAGCAGCACGCAATGCATCCAGAGAGTTAATGCCGGTTTTGCCATCGGCGCTCGGCCACGCGCTCGAATCCGTAACCAGCACTGACACTACTTCCCACCACACCGGGCCAAAATTCTTGCCGTCGATGATGTGGCTATGGTTCAGCGTCGGCACAACCACGCTTGTTCCCGGAGGTACTTTTCCCTGGGCCGCAAGCACAGGTCCCAAATCAATGTTCATGGCATGCATGGTGCACGTGCTGGGTAGACCCGTGTGTACCGTCACTGGCGGGCCCGGTTCAGGACACTGCACAGCCACGTTGGGATGGGTCTTGAATGCCTCGGGAATAAAACCGAAGAGGCTGATCAACGCCTGGCCAAGAGCCGGAGTGAAGGCATCATTGATGTTTGTTGAATTGCCGAAAAACGGCGAGATCACGTACAGCTTGAGCGTGTTCTGGATAGGCCGTCCGGTGGGATCCAGAGTTGGCCGGTGTCCTACAACACAAATCGGCTTTTGGAACTCCGTTGGGTCTGCGGCTGCAACCTGGCCGCTATGATCAAGATCATCAAACGGCTCGTGAATGCAGTCAAAGTTCTGGAAATACGTGAATACAAGCAGTTGACCCTGCGCAAAACCTTCAGTCTGGTTGACCTGCAATGGCCGCGCGTTGTTTTCGTTGTCCGACTGTGCAACGCACACAGCCGCAAACATCAGTACGATGCTGCTGATGGCAAATACACTACGCCTGAGTTGTCTCATAATTCGGTTTTCTCTCCTGGAAACTAGACGGTGGGCCCTTGATGCGACACTATCGAGTAGCTCCTCCTTCCTTGGTTACACGATGCTCTGAGCTCTTCAATCCGTGAGAGAACCATGCTGATAAATTTAAGTCGAAGATTGATTTCCCAAAATGGAACTGGCTTTCTCAAAGCGCAGAATTACTGTTTAATTTTTTTGCAAAGAA
>DASUBD010000188.1:0-6952 GCA_035763445.1 Candidatus Angelobacter sp. | reverse complement strand
GGAAAAATAAGGCCCTCCACTCAGAGAGAACAGTTAAGAACCTTACTTGCCCGGAAGTGCAATTTCTCTTCATACTGCGCCGGGTTGTTCTCGAAAATGGCTGTCACTCTGGACGGCTACATTGCGCGCCGGACGGCAGTCTGGACTATCTTAACGCCGTCTTTTTGCTCACGGCGCAAGCGTGATTACTTAAGTAGTCTTACGGATCGTAAGAATCTATTTATCAATTGATTTTTAAGAGGATGCTCTCTGTCTGAAGGCCTCAAGCAGCCCGTGGGCATGCTGGTAATCCGGGTAATCGCATGATTGTTCTTCGACCCGTCCAAACTCGGCGAACCTGGAAGGGGCTGAGGGTTCCAGCACTCAACCGAAAGGCCTGAGGTTAGTGCGGTAACCCCAGCGCCCACTGCTCCAACTCACCAATCTGGCGTAGCAGTTGGACCTGGGCTTTGTCCAGATCGAAACTTGCGCTGAGAAAGGTTGTGTAGCGCTGGTGTTCCGCGATGCGGGCATTCTGTTCGTCTTTCAATGTTGCCTGCCCCGATTGAATCCTGGCCTGTGCAGCCTCGATATCCGCTTGTGACAGCTCGTGTTCCAGTTCCGCCACTTCGCGTGCTGCGGCAAGCTGTTCCACCGCGCGCTGCATTTTGAGTGTTTCTGCGCTGACCTGCTGCTTCACATTCACGGCTTCTTCGCGCGCCTTGAGCGCGTCAAATTTGGCCACATTTGCCGCCTGCCGCTGGGCGGTGCTGAAAAATGGCACGCGAATGGAAATTCCGGCGGTCACATTGTTGCGCTGGAATTTGTTGAAGAACTCGTCGTAGTTGTTGTAACGCGCCAGAACGGCATATTGTCCCACCAGGTCCACCGATGGATAGAGCTGTTTTCTTTCTGCGCGCGCCTTGTGTTCCTTGGCGGATGCCTGGTCATCCGCAATTTTTATCTGCACATTGTTCTGGGCCGCCTCGGCAGGAAGATCTTCGTCCTGTGAGATTTGCGGAAGTCGGGGAATACTTTCGGTGGAAGTGTGAATCGACGCAAGCGGCAATCCCGTAAGCTGTGACAGGCGAAGGCGCAGTTGATCGACAGCAGAGCGAGTTTGTGCGATATCAAGCTTCGTCCGTGCTATTGCAAGCTTTGCCCGTGTCAGTTCCACCTGACTATCCAGCCCGGCCTGCACGCGTTGCGTGGCGATGTCCTGATATTTGGCTGCTGCCGCCTGCTGCTCCTGCTGGATTGATAATGACGACTCCAGCAAATCAAGCTGCATGTAATCGAGCGCCGTTTCCATGATCACTTCATTCCGGCGATCGGCATTCTGGGCGGTTGTGAGATCAACATCGTTGTGCGCAGCTTTGATGTATTCCTGTTGTGCCAGATTCCAGAGCCCCCCCTGAAGGTTCACGTTAAAGATGGAAGGCGCCGCGCCTTCCAGGCTGAGAGGGAAACCGTACGAGAAGCCCAGGCCGGACCCGAAAACCAGTTGTGGAACATAGAAATCTTTGGCCTGTGCCACGCCGGCGCGCGCGCGTTTCAAGTCCGCCTGTGCCACGCCGGAAGTGGCGCTGTTCTTGATCGCGAGTTCAATTGCTGCGCGAAATGAGAGAGGCTGATTCGAATTTTGCTGTGCATTTACCCGGCATGAGCAGCAAAGGGCGAGAAGAACGAAAACAAGGGCATGTTTTCTCATTGTCCACCTGTAAAAAGAAACTCAATGAGGAGCGGAATCACGGATTTTACCGGGAAACCTTAGCCAGCGCCTCCCGGGCAGGACGGTATTCTGAAGCCAGTGCAAGCGCCGCACGGTACTCTGCTGCTGCCGCATTGCGATCGCCCTGTTTTTCCAGCAGTTCACCCAGCATGTAATGGGCGCGAAAGACCGGACCATCTTCTTCCAGGGTATTTCCATTGATATATTTCTTCAGCATAGCAATGGCATTGGGGAAGTCTCGCCCTGTGCGCAGGAAGAGATAAGCGCCGTCGTATTCTGGAGTCGCATCATGACGCGGAGCCATCAGGGCCTGATAAATTGCCGATTGCATGTCTTGCATCCTGCCGGCACGGCGGTAGAAATAAGATAGTTCAACCCAATAGCGCGCGCTGTTTCCGCTTGCTGCCAGGGCTTTCCTGTAGAGTTGCTCTGCATCGCGCTTGCCTTGCTGCTCCTCGACGCGGGCGTAGATGTAGTTTGCCAGTGCCTGATCATGTGGCGAAACGGCTGCCGCCTGCTCACGCGCCTTCTTTTTATCGCCGCCGAGAAAGTTGGGGGCCTCAATGTAGTATTCGGAAAGATCAGCTCGCGCGTTCAGGTTGTTGCCGTCGAGAGCTACGGCGCGTTCAAATTCCGCGCGCACCCGGCGCGCCAGCGACCACGCGGTAAACGGGTTTGAATTTTCCGCTTTGCGGCCGGCAGCGCGTCCCAGCCACATGTGGTAGCTGCTATTGTTCGGGTCCAGCGCCACTGCCTTTTCCGCCATGAGCAGCGCGTTGTCCCAGAGCTCAAGTTGAAAGTAAAGGCGGCACAACAGGAAATAACTTTCAGCATCGTTCGGATTGCGCTGCAGTGTGCCCTCCAGCTCGCGACGCGCCTCATCCGCTTTGCCGGTTCGCAGCAATTCCCTGGGGCTGACGTCAACTCCAAAGCCTACATTGGCCAGGATTAGGAGTAAAAGAATGACTGCACGGAAGGCCCTCAACGTTCAACCGCCTTCACTTCCATTCCGCTGCGCAGTGGCGAGCCGTTGAGCGCTCCTAACGCAATCGTGGTTCCTTCGGACACTCCTTGTGTGATTTCTACCCGGGTAAGGCTTGAAAGGCCAATCTGCACCTCCTGCGCCTGCAGCTTGTTACCCATCATCTTGTAGACATAGCGTTTGCCGTTCAGATCGTGAACGGCTTCGCGGGAAACCGTAATCACGTTGCCCTGCCGCGCCGTAATAATGCTCACATTAACGTTTACGTTGGGCAGCAGTTTGCGGTCGGAGTTATCGATCTCCGTTGTGGTTTCGCCGACCGTCCGGGTGCCCACCATGCCAACCGAAGCGGGGATGCGGGTCAGCGTCCCTTCCCATGTCCGTCCCGGAACTGCATCCCATGTGATTTCCACTTTTTCACCTACAGCAAGGCGGCCAATCTCAGGCTCATCGACAAAAGCCCTGACCTGAACGTCTTCCAGATTTGCCACCTGGACCAGAACTTCGCCCCCGTTCACGTACGCGCTGGCCCTTACCGGGAGCGAGTAGACGGTTCCAGAAAACGGCGCGCGCACGTTTAAATTTTTCAGCAACTCCTGCGCTGCGCTGTACGCAGCGCGCGCCTGTGTGAGATTGGCCTGCACTTTCTCCATTTCAGGCGACGAAAATGGACTTTTCAATCGCGATTGCAGCAGCTGCACGTCAGCATTTGCCCTGGTCAGGCGATTACGGGCTGCTTCCACTTCTGCGGGAGCAGCCGCGCCGTTCTGCTGCAGCCGCTGGACAGCCTCAAAATTCCGTTGCGCATCATTGCGCTCCGCCTGCGCCTTTTCGAGATCAGCCTGCGTAGTCAGGACCTGTTCGTGGGTGCCGCCGGTCTGGGCCGCTTGCAGGTCCGCTTCAGCCGCACGGAGCTGGGCCAAAGCCTTGGCCGCCTGTGCTCGCGCATCTACGTCGTCCAATTCCAGCAGAAACTGGCCTTGCTTCACATGGTCGCCCTCGTGTACCAGGACTCTCCTTACGGTGGCCGGCGCCGGCGCATACGCCGCAAAGTTCTTTACGGGCTCCACTTTGCCATTCGTGGAGATGACACTGGCAATGTCCTGGCGCGTGACCTGCTCGGTCCTCACGGTCACCACGGTGTTGCGCAGGCGCACCCAGCCGGTGAACAGGAGCACAGCCGCCGCGGTGATTGCCAGTACCGTAAACAGGCGTCTCCGTTCTGATCCGTTTTGTCTCTGTCTCACCATGCGAAGGGCAAAAATCTAAGTATAACGAAGAGGCGTGTTTCGGCACGCCAATCATGGGGGCTGCTGAACGAGCGAACCAAAAAACTCAACCTGACTTTGGGAATCTTTCCTTTGGATGCGCAAGGTGAATCACGCGTTACGAAATTGCGCCACATCGGTTGTTACAATAGTTTCTGAAATGTCCCAACGCACCGGTTACACGGAAGATCATGCAAAAGCTGGCCTGGACCACCGTTTTCCTGAAATTGATACCTGGCCCAACCAGTTTGCGGATTATGAGATTGTCATCGATATTCCCGAGTTTACATCTGTCTGTCCTAAGACCGGCCTGCCGGACTTTGGCGTGCTGGAGGTGCGTTATGTCCCTGACAAACTTTGCCTGGAGTTGAAATCGCTCAAGGAATATTTGCAGGAGTATCGCAATCTGGGCATTTTTCAGGAGAATATCGTCAACCGCGTGCTGGACGACGTAGTGCGCGCGGCCAAACCGAAATCAGCGGTTATCAAAGGCGTGTTTCGTCCTCGCGGCGGAATCGGTACCACGGTGGTGGCGCGCTGGCCTCGAACCGCAGCTCTCGAATAGTTGAATCCATTCAGACTGCGCTCACATCCCTACTTGACAGGTTTGGGTTTACGTCTTAAGGTATCCACCTATGCGAATTCTTAGCCAGAACATGTGTATGTGTTGCTGCTGTATGGCAACCGCCGTGTCTCTGGCCAATGAAGCCGCTACCTAAATCCGCATTTTATTCTTTTAGGAAAGGGCCCATCGCCAGAGACGGCGATGGGCCCTTTTGCTTTTTATCTGGAAAGGGAACAGCGCGTATGAGCACACCAGCGGAAGGACTGAAAGAGACCAAAGCGCAGCGAGCCGAACGCCTTAAGCGGGAAAAGAACCCCTGGGAGTGCCTGGATGAGATTCGGGCATTCGCGCCAGGTGGCTTTGCCGCCGTTCCGGAAGCCTGGATCAAGACTTATTTCCGCTGGTGGGGCGTGTACACGCAAGGCGATGGCGCGGGTGTTCTGGGCGGGGCCAACGGCGAAGGTAAAGCCGTGCCTTACCTTATGTTGCGCATCCGGTTGGGAAACGGGTTCATTACCGCGCGCCAGTTGCGCACAGTGGCTGATCTTTCTGAAAAATATGCCCGCGGTTCGGCTGACATTACGGTTCGCCAGAATATCCAGTTGCACTGGGTTCGCGTGGAAGACCTGCCGGAAGTGTTGCAGGCGCTGTTCGAGGCTGGCCTTACTTCCATGTCAACCTGCGGTGACGCACCGCGGAATCTCACCGGCTGCCCGCTGGCGGGCCTGGATGCGAATGAAATGGTGGATGCTTCACCGTTGCTCATTGAAGCCACAAAGATGCTGGTGGGTAATCCCGAGTTTTACAACCTTCCCCGCAAATATAAGATCAGCATCAGCGGCTGCCGCGACTGGTGCTGCTATCCCGAAATTAATGACCTGGCCTTTACGCCCGCGGTTCACGAACGCGATGGCAAAAAAGAGGTTGGATTTTCCATTCGCGTTGGCGGCGGCCTTTCTGCCGACCCCCATTTTGCGGTGCGCCTCAACGCTTTTGTCCGCTGGGAACAGGTGCTGCCTGTAACCCGGGCGGTGAGTGAAATTTTCCGTGATGCGGACGTCCTGCGGGAGCACCGGGAACGTGCGCGGTTGAAATTTCTGTTTTTGAACCATGGCTGGACAGCTGAGACTTTTCTGCTCGAATTAGAGCGCCGCCTGGGGTACAATCTCGACCCTGCAGGTTTTGAAGAAGTCCCGGCTGATATTTTCCGCGACCACGTGGGGGTGCATGCGCAAAAACAGCCGGGACTTTTCTATATCGGAGCGGCCGTGCTCCGGGGCCGTATTACTCCTGCACAAATGCGGGTTGCCGCCGATCTGGCGGGCCGTTTTGGCTCAGGCGAACTCCGCACTACCAGCGCGCAGAATCTCGTCATTGTCAACGTAAGCCGCGAGAACATTCACCAGGCTCTGGCGGAGTTGGAAACCGCTGAACTTGAGGTCCGCGCTTCAGCTTTCTGGCGTGGCGCTGTGGCCTGCACCGGAACTGAGTTCTGCAAACTCGCCATCACTGAGACCAAAACATTCACCCGCTGGCTGGTGGAAGAGCTGGAAGATCGCCTGCCCGCTTTCGATCAACAGCTTAAATTGAATGTCACGGGATGCCCCAATAGTTGCGGTCAGCACCGCATCGCGGACATCGGCCTGGAAGGAAAAAAGATCAAGGTAAACGGCCGCCTTCAGGATGCCTACTATTTCTGCCTGGGAGGCGCCGTGGGCGAGTTTGCCGGCTTTGGCCGCCCGATTGGATATCGCTGCGTGGCTGAAGAGGTGCCGGAGGCCATTGAACGCCTTTTGCGCCGGTATTTGTATCAGCGTGAAGGTGGAGAGAACTTGCGGCAGTTCTTTGCCCGGCATAGCGAAGATGAGCTGCGCACTTTTCTGGCCGGCCAGGAAATGGCTGCCGTGCAGCGCGACATTCCTTCCGGACGTGTGCCGCATGGAGTGGAGGGCTGAATGGCGCTTTATCCCATTTTCCTGAAACTCCAAGACCGCAAGGTGCTGGTTGTGGGTGGCGGAGCGGTAGGGGAGCAGAAGATTGAGGGTGTCCTGCGTTCAGCGACCGATGTGACGGTGGTGGCGCCGGAAATAACACCTCGCATCCGCGAATGGGCCCGGCAGGGCCGGTTAAAGCAAGTGGCATTGCACTTTCAGCCCGGCATGGCGAGGGGATATTTTCTCGTCATCGCAGCCACCGACTCGCCCGATGTGAATCACGCAGTCTATGCCGAGGCCAGCGCTGACGGCGCGCTCTGCAATGCAGTGGACGACATCCCCTATTGCGATTTCTATGCACCGGCCCTGATCAGTCGAGGTGATTTTCAGATTGCCATCTCTACCGGCGGTAATAGCCCTGCCCTGGCACAGCGGGTCCGCAGGGAATTAGAGGCGGAATTCGGGCCTGAGTACGCAGCCTGGAACGGATGG
>DASUBD010000187.1:0-3335 GCA_035763445.1 Candidatus Angelobacter sp. | reverse complement strand
AATGCTCGACCGCGGCAGCCAGATCAAGACCGCCATCATTCCCGGCCACTAACGCATGTCAGGCCTGCCCAATCCTTCTTCTCTCCCCACTCAGCCTTTGGGATGGAATGCTCTGCCGGAGTCATACCGCATTCCGGACTCAGCGCCTTCACTTGAAGAGGCCCGCAATTATTGCGAACGCCTGGCCAAGACCCATTACGAAAACTTTTCCGTTGCCACCTGGTTTCTGCCTGCGCGCCTGCGTCAGCACTTCTATAACGTTTACGCCTATTGCCGGATTTCTGACGATCTGGGCGATGAAGTTGGCAACGCGCAGCAGTCGCTGGAACTGCTGGACCACTGGGAAGTCGAGCTCAATGCATGCTACGCCGGCTCGCCGCGTCATCCTGTATTCGTCGCTTTGCGGGAAACCGTCAAGCAATGCGGTATTCCCAAACATGAGTTTTCAGATCTGCTGATTGCCTTCCGCCAGGACCAGACCGTCGCCCGCTATGAGACTTTTGACGATCTGCTTGGCTATTGCCGCTATTCGGCCAATCCGGTGGGTCATCTGGTGTTGTATCTGTGCGGCTACAACGATACCGAGCGCCAGCAGCTTTCTGACTACACCTGCACAGCGTTGCAGTTGGCGAATTTCTGGCAGGACGTCGCAGTCGATTACCAGAAAGGACGTATCTATCTGCCGCTCGAAGACCTGCGGCGTTTCAGCGTGACCGGTGATGACATCGCGCAGCGACGCGCCACGCCTGCGTTCCTCTCGCTTATGAAATTTGAAGTGGAGCGCGCCCGCGACTGGTTTCAGCGTGGCCTGCCCCTGGTGCAGAGAGTCAATCGCGAACTGGCCATTGACATTGAGCTCTTCAGCCGCGGCGGCCAGGAAATCCTCAACGCCATTGAGCGCCAGGGCTATGACGTATTGCGGCAAAGGCCCGTAATCTCCAAATCACGCAGACTCCTCCTGGTGGCGCGCGCCGCAATGGGCAAGGTGCTGTGACTCATCAGCTCAGCCATGCATATGCCGTGTGCAGAGGAGTGGCGCGCCGCTCCGCAAAAAATTTCTATTACGGCTTTCTCGTCCTTCCCTCGGAAAAGCGCAACGCTCTATGCGCTGTGTACGCTTTTATGCGCCACGCCGACGATATATCTGACGATCCCGCTCTTGATACTCCGCAGAAGAAGCAGCGAATGAGTGATTGGCTCCAGGCGGCCCGGCAAGTCTTTGCAGGACAGCCCACCGATGATCCCGTTCTGATGGCGCTGGCGGACGCACAAAAAAAATTCGAAATCCCTGTCGACTTGTTTGAAAAACTCGTCTACGGTACCAGCCTGGATCTGGAGATCCCCCCTGCCACCGCCGAGGCGCCCGCCATCCTCTGCACCACCTTTGATGACCTGAAGCAATACTGCTATTACGTGGCCTCCGTTGTCGGTCTGGTCTGCATTCACATCTTCGGCTATGAAGACAGAAAGGCAGAAATCCTGGCGGAAGATTGCGGTCTTGCCTTCCAGCTCACCAACATCATTCGCGACATAAAAGAAGACGCTTCCATGGGTCGCATCTACATTCCTGAAATTGACCTCGGCTTGGTGGGCCTCAACGCCTCCAACTTTTCGGCCACAGCTCTTGCAGATCCGGCCAACGCCCAGCAACTGCGGCCGGCGCTGGAATATGAAGCGGATCGCGCCCGCAAGTTCTATGACTCAGGCAAGTGGCTGATGGAGTTGGTGCATGAGGACAGCCGCGGCGCTCTCTGGGTTCTGGTGGAGATTTACAGCCGCCTGCTCAGGAAAATCACAGAACGCAATTATGATGTGTTCACGGAACGCGTGGCCCTGAGTACCTGGGAAAAGCTGCGGGTGCTGGCCCGCGGCTTCGTTCTTCGCATCGCATAATGGCGGACTCGCAACAACAAACGGTTGGTATTGTTGGCGGCGGACTCGCGGGCCTGGCTGCAGGCTGCGCTCTGGCCGATGCCGGCCTGAAAGTCACGCTGTTCGAACGCCGTCCCTACGTAGGCGGCCGCGCGTCTTCCTATGAGCATCCCGGCACCGGTGAGGTGCTGGACAACTGCCAGCACGTCCTTCTCGGCTGCTGCACCAACCTCATTCACTTTTATGAAACCCTGGGCGTGAGCAACAAAATCCGCTGGTTTAACGAGCTGACATTCCTTGAGCCGGGCGGACGCGCCAGCAAGTTTGCTCCCACGCGTTTTCTGCCCGCGCCAATGCACAACGTCCCGGCATTCCTCCGCGCTCACATGCTCTCCGGCAAAGACAAACTCGCAATCGCGCGCGCCATGTTCGCCATGAGCAAAGGCCTCCCGGACACAAGTGAAGATTTCCTCGCCTGGCTGCGCCGTCATGGACAAACACAGCAGGCCATTGATCGCTTCTGGAAGACAGTCCTGGTAAGCGCGCTGAATGAAGACCTTGACCGCGTCTCCAGCCGCTACGCTGCGCAGGTCTTTCGCGAATCCTTCATGAACTCAGCTCAGGCCGGAAGCATGGGCGTGCCCAGCATTCCTCTTTCTGAGTTGTACTCGGCCGCTATCCATTACATTCAGGCCCGCGGCGGAGAAGTGCTGCTGCGCTGCTCAATCACCTCCGTCAAGAGTTGCATCAATCAGGTTAGGCTCGCCACGCCTGCCGGCGAGCGCAGCTTCAACTCTGTTGTACTTGCCGCGCCGTTTCAAACGGCCTCTGCTCTCCTGCCCGAAGGCGGCTCGGCCGCAGAACTCAAGCAGCAGCTTAGCCATTTCGAATCGTCGCCCATCACCGGAATTCATCTCTGGTTTGACCGCGAGATCACGCCCCTTCCCCATGCCGTCCTGCTGGACCGCACCATTCAATGGATGTTCCAGAAATCAAAGTTTCAGGTTGAGCGTGAAGGTCCGGGCAGCTACATGGAACTGGTGGTGAGCGCGTCAAAGTCCCTGGTGCAGAAATCGCGCGAGGAAGTGCTGGAACTGGCTCTCAAAGAACTCACTGAATTCTTTCCGGTTGCGAAAGACGCCAAAGTTCTTAAGGCCGCCGTCATCAAAGAAGTCCACGCAACGTACTCGGTCCTGCCTGGACTCGATCAATACCGCCCGCAAGCCAGGACTTCATGGCCCGGGATTTTCCTTGCTGGTGACTGGACCGCCAGCGGGTGGCCTGCGACCATGGAAGGCGCCGTAAGGAGCGGATATCTCACTGCGGAGGCGATTACAGGAAAGAAGTTCCTGACGGCAGATCTGCCAGCACAGGGTTTGATGAGGTTTATTTAGATCCCTGACTTACTTGTGGTAAATAGGGTTCCCTCGCTGCGCTCGGGACAACGAAAAAACTACTTCGCC
>DASUBD010000186.1:0-13703 GCA_035763445.1 Candidatus Angelobacter sp. | reverse complement strand
CACGCTGACACGATGAGACGAAAGCAGGGCTTTGAATTCCTCCGGCTGCATCTTGTAGAGCTTCCGGATAGCGGTCTGCATTTCCAGAGTGGAGGGATCGCGCAGTACCAGGACGATGTTGCGGCCGTCCGGCCACTTGCGACTGTCAAACTTGAACACTTTGGTCAGCTCGGGAGCAGACATCGCGCCGACGGAATTCGACTTGTCAACAATCACTGCCAGTTGTTTTGCTTCACAACGAATTCCCAGGCACAATGCAAACCCGAGCAGCAGGCTCAAAACGCTTGCTCGGCAATTCATATGTAAGCGGAAGTTAGCTCTAATCGATGCAGCTAAACAAGTTACCGAGGTAATTCGAATTGGCACGCGCTGGAAAGAGCGCTGTCTCAGGTATGTTTCCACGTTTTTGGAGTGCGAAATTGGGAATGCAGGCTGCGTATTTGGTCCCCCGACCAGCCCTTTCGAGCTTCACCCAGAACCTAAGCAGTCACTGCTGACAAATATTGGGAAAGCAGGCGAGTGTCACACTTTTGCCCTCTGCTGAAATTTGACGCAGTTCAAAGTTAGGAAGTTTTTGTTGAAAATAAATGGTCGGGGAGAGAGGATTTGAACCTCCGACTCCCTGGCCCGAACCAGATTCCAAGGCCCTGGAAATTTGTAGAAATTTGTTGGCTGTAAGCGATTGACCTTCGCGGAAAACAGTTGAGCTTTTGGTAAGTTCAAGGCTTTCTCTGTCACATTTTTGCCTATGGCTCGGTGAAGGTAAACCCTCGTCGTTGCGATGAATCTTATTGCGATATCTTGCAGCATTTCTTTTTGAACTCTTAACGTGAGACAAAAGTGATTTTCGACATGTTTTTTCTTCAAAGCCCTTCCTGTTTGATTTTCCAGCAAGGAAAAGAATTGTAAGAATCGGCACATTATCGCGCCTATTCACTTCCTTATGGGAATCGCTGAAATCCGATAAACCACAATCTCATGACACGCTCTTCGCCCATTAGGTCGGAATGTATATCCGGATTTCTCTGAACATATATTCCTTGCAAGTTCGATTGCAAGAATGAGTGTTTTCTCATCTGCCCCCCTTACTGCTATTTCTCCCATTTTGAAACTTCTACACCAAGGAATTGTTAGATTTCTCTCGACGCAATTGGTTATCTTTTGGCAAGCTGGAGTGAACAACGAGGCTTGAAGTACAAAGCTTTGCAGTGTCTGTCACTCAGTATTACCATCGGGTCGAGAACGATTGATTCCTGGGGAACGAATCCGGCAAAGGCGTCTGGAATTAGGGTTAAGGCCTTCACAGATCGAACGAATGAGCGGCCATTTTTCGCTTACAGTTCAAGACCCTCGTTGCGTAATCAGCCATTCCATCCTTGCAGGAATCGAGTCCGGCGCGATCCCAAGTTTCTATAAAGTTTTGAGTCTTGCTTACTGTCTTCGGGTCACCGATGAAGAAATTCTGGAGTGGTATGGAATAGATATGGCAAGCGTGCGTCCCGTTTTGCGGCAGCGCGCGGCTAATCAGCCTAGGTTTGCGGGAGCGCCACACTACATTCCTCCTCATGAGCATTTTCCGTTTCGTTGGCCTTCCCACCCCGCTCCTTCGAAAACTGAACTTTATGACGTTACGGCGAATGGCATCACAACAACTCAGAAACTGCGATTTCGCTATGCCCGTATTGGCGCACACGACGACGGCATGATG
Organism: Candidatus Angelobacter sp.; assembly: GCA_035763445.1. Taxonomy (GTDB): domain Bacteria; phylum Acidobacteriota; class Terriglobia; order Terriglobales; family Acidobacteriaceae; genus Angelobacter. The sequence continues at coordinate 11,995 of DASUBD010000186.1, read as the reverse complement.
GATATGCTCCCTACGGGATGCATTGTCCAGATAGATACTCACCAGCGCCAGGTCGCAAATTTTGCTTGGCGCACAATCTGGCACCGTCCGATTTTTTTGGTTTGGCATACTTATGGGCACGCCTGTCGCTGGTGTCAGCAGGTAGGCGCTGACCTTCTTCTGATCGCTCATCCTGCATCCCATTTTCCTGTTCTCCGATTCCGTGCTCCGCGCGATGCCAATATTGTGGGCCGTGTGGTTCGGGCGTGGTCGGCGCATGAACAGACTGTAATTGAGTTTCCATCTCACAATGGAACCCATTTCGCCCAGAGTTGAGCAATGCTGAAACCGCAGATTCTGTCTCTCTTATCCCGGGATCGGCAAGTGCAATGAACTTATTTCATCTTTCGTCGTTGTACCGACGACGGTTAATCAACGCGGACAGCTTGTCGAGCGATCAGATCTCCATTTGCAAGTGGTTGTTGTTGTTGATGCTTTGTTGCATTCTGATGATGACTCCAGCCCAGCGCAGCAAACGTCGGAATGTCCCTCTTTCCGTCGGCGCACGGACCATGGAGTGGCTTGGACTATGCTCGTCGGCGTTGGAGACTCTCAGCCAGGAATATCGAGTAAAGAGTTGTCCATGTTACCTCTTTGGCGATCAATTTCTTAATTAAGGGAGAATCGGAACAATGGCTGGATTTACCGGAGACTTTTCTTTGCAGATACCCTCGAGCATAAAAGAAACAGCAAGTGAGGATGGAGGTGTCCTGCTCGACATCGATCGAGGGATTTGCTTCAGCCTCAATTCAGTTGGGCTGAAGATTTGGGAGTCACTCAAAGAAGGTTGCAGCATAGACCAAATTGCGGAGAAACTTCGGCGTGAATATTCCATATCTTACGAGCAGGCATTTGCAGACCTCCGCACATTTATTGAGCAGCTGCAATCCAGCGGCCTCGTTGGCGACCGCCCTTGCAAAAAGTCACGAGGCGTGTTGGCTCGCTTTTGGCGGAAATCTTCATGAACTCGACGATTCGCATTTATCGCTATCGAAAGGAATCGTTCTTGCGTAGATTGCATTGCGTGAGCCTACAGAGAGTCACTCAGTAGAGTCCACGTACAGTCGTACATATTCTGAACAGCGCATTGTCAGCTCCCCGTGGCTGCCGCTATCCAGAACTCGCCCATTGCTCAAGACCACAATGCGGTTTGCGCCAACGATCGTTCTCGGACGATGTGAGACGAACATTACTGTACGATTATTCATGTACTCATCCAGGTGCTTCATCAGCCTCATCGCTGTGAGGCCATCCAGCCCACTGGTCACCTCATCCAGAATCAAAATCCTAGGATTTTGCAGAATTGCTCTGGCGAGAGCGACGCGTTTCTTTTCTCCTCCTGAAAGCCTCTTCCCTTGGGGACCAAGCGGCTCGTCGAGGCCACCAGGCAAGCGCTGCAATAGATTGTCCAGTTCCGCTATCTCAGTTGCCTGGGCCAGTTCTTTGCTGGTGGCCCGCAGATTGCCATATAGCAGGTTCTCCCGCAGAGTGCCGTCGAATAGAATTGGTTCCTGAGGTACCAGGGTGAGGAGCGATCTCAAGCTGCGACGAGCCCAGTCACGCACATCATGCCCATGGACCTGCACACATCCCCGATCAGGCGAATATAGACCAGCCGCCAGGTTCACAACCGTGCTTTTACCACAACCACTATGTCCAACCAGAACAATCTTTTCTCCTTCGTTGACGACCAAATCTAAAGAATTCAATGTGAGACGGTTGGGACGGTGGGAAAATGATACGGTCTTGAATTCTACAGCTGGTGCATGCGTCAGTGCGACAGTTCTTGTTTTGATCACTGTAGTTTCACATTTGCTATCTTCCCCAAGCTCCCATATACGGCGTATGCTGGCTGACACCCGTTGCATGCGCGACTGAAGATCGACTGCGGTGCTGAGTGGCCCAAAAAGCTGGGTCAGGTATGTATAAAATGCAACCAAGCCGCCTACCGTAAGCGCACCACGCATCACCTCATAACCACCATAACCGAGAATGCTGGTGCTCCCCATCAGGATCACCAGCATTGAGGCTGTGCCAAACTTGACCTCCGATATCCTTTGCTCGATCCTGGAACGTACGCCCTCAGCGGCCAGTCGCAGCACCTTGCCTGCGTGAAATCCCGCCTTATTCAGCAATTGCAGTTGGATCAACCCCGCCAGATGTTCTCGCAGCAAAGTGCTGACGCTGCCCATCTTCTTCTGCGCAGCGTCAGCTGCAATACGCAGCCCAAAGTAGTATCGCTTTTGCAAAAGGTAAAAGATGGGAAGCATGGGAGCTACAAGCAAACTTAAGCGCACATTGAGCGCCAGCATGGTGGCAAAAATCATGATTGATGTTGTGAATATTCGCAGTACAGATGCCAGGATATCCGCGCCAAGTTCTCCGACTTGAGCAATATCCTGCTCCAGACGATACTGGATCTCACCCGATGGGATCTGCTCGTAAGCTCCTGCAGAAACACGGTGGAGGCTGCGCAGCCTTGTGAAACGTATACGGAAAGCCAACTTTTCTCCGAGCCAGTAACTCAACACATATCCTGTATAGGTAAATGCAAGTTGCCCCGCCACAGAAAGGCCGTAGCCGGCCACGGCCAGCACCAACAAACGTGCGTCACGTTGAACCAAAACATGGTCAATCAACCATTTCAAGCACAAGGGCCCCAGGAGCGTTAACAGGCTTTCTGCAAAGATACTCACAATGCTCCATGCCTGAAGTCGCCACAAAGGTTTCATCTGGTGCAAGAGCCAACATAGTTCTTCCGAGAATAGGCGCCGCATTGGGTCGATCTCCGTAAGCCAAAAACTTAGATCACAAGAAAAGCCGTCGGTTTACCGACCAATATTCGGTATTTGTTAAATAGGAAAGGCCAACCTCACGAATCCGGGAAAAACGGGATTTATAGTCCTAAGCGCCTGTTTGCCAGCGTGTTAGCCGCATGCTCCTTTACCTCGATCGACTGTTACTGATCGTAGTTAGGGAACTTCACTTACCGTCGTTCTGCAGACCGCACGAGGTGGGCAGATATCATTCATGGCCATGGCAGGGCTTTCAACGAATGCGGATGAGCTACGGATGTTGAGCTGTTTTTTGAAAAGTATCTGTACGGCGACACCTGTGCAGCTGACTGACTATTCAACAAAATACCCCCTTGGAGTTGAACTGATGCCGCGCATAAAGCGCAACGTTGAGAATCTCTTTGGATTAGGCGTACCGGCCGAAGACCGGACACCAGATCTCCCCCACCTGCAAGCGCATGCAGACTGGCGTGTTTCAAAAGTGAAAGACTTCATTGACAAACAAAATGGCAACGTCGGCACCGCGCTTCATTGTTTGTGCGGTCAATTGGACATAGGAATTACTGCCGCTCACCTTTCCCGCTTGTTCCGCCAGGAAACAGGGTTGGGAATTCGGGAGTACAGCAGGCGCTTGCGTATGGACACGGCGGCCAGGAAGCTCGAAAGCACTGCGCTGCCCATTAAACATATCGCGGCCGATCTTGGTTATCGTGGTCCTGCGGATTTCTTCCGCCAATTCAAACAGCAGTTTAATGTGACTCCCTGCGAGTTTCGGATTCTGCAACGCAGCCGACGAAGTTCAGGCTCCCAAACCGCATAGGCATATCCCGTTCTAGTCGCACTGGCGCGAGCTCAGCTCCGAAAGAAGCGATGCCTTCGTGTGATTCCCGCAGCGATAGTCACGAGCACGAAGTACGGCGTCAATAACTGTGTAAAGTAATTTCCGTGCTCCAGTAAACTCGCTATGGTCTGGCGTGATCTCTTTCTCAATATATAAGCTTTGACATCAAATCACTTTATCTCGCGCAACGACATTCTCTCATTGACCTATTCCCAAAAAGGTTCTCTCAATGCTTGAAAAGGCAACGAAAAAGCAGAAACGGCAAGCCATTTTCTCTTGCTCGCGTGTGCGCTCACGATTACTCTCGTCAACCGTGACTGCTCGATGACGTTGCGAGAATGATCATGCTAGAGAATGGAATTTCGCAAGTTGAGTCTATAACGGTTGCCGCTCCTCCTCTGTCTCCCATTGAGCCGGTAACCGATTACTACCACGGTTCAGCAGTCATTGATCCATACCGCTGGCTCGAAGACCAGAATTCTGACCGCACTCGAAAATGGGTTGCTGAACAGACTTCTTATACTCGAGCGTACCTGGATGCTATTCCTGGACGTAGTCGAATTCATAATCGAGTGGAACAGCTTCTCGCTGTACAAACCTATCGTGAACCCCAAAAGGCCGGGAACCGCTGCTTCTTTTTGAAGCGCGAAGCATACCAGGAACAACCAGTTCTCGTAATGCGGGAAGGCGAATCGGGTGAAGACATTGTTCTGCTCGACCCGGTCCAGATGACCGGTTCGCCTCAGAGCGCGATAAGCGTCCTGGCGACGTCACCGAATGGAAAGCTTCTGGCATTTGCTGCCAGAGCCAGCGGAGAAGATTGCGCTCCAATCGGATTTCTGGACGTCGACAACCGCCAGGTTCTGGGCGATCGCCTTCCCGCGGGGATCTGCGGCGGATTAGTGCTCTCGGAGGATCGGAGGGGTTTCTATTACGTTCACCGGGAACTGAATTCGCCGCGTCCCTGCTATCAGGCAGTGTTCTGGCACACACTGGGAACTCCTTTTGGCGAGGATGAAGAGATATTTTTTCTGGATGAGCGCCCAAACCTGCGCTTGATCATTGCGGCAACCTGCGGATCGTGCAGTTTTCTGTATCGCGCCACGACGCTGACAGATCCAATGCGTTCAGATTTCTATCTCCATGATCTGAGCACAGGCCGTGCACCCGAGAAGATACTGGAGAATATTGAAGGCATTTTTTGTCCCTTTTTTGTTGACGATCAGCTGTTTGCCTTTACCGACCTTAAAGCGCCGAATCGACGCATCGTTGCCATAGATCTCAAAAATCCTACTCCCGCGGACTGGCGCACGGTAGTACCGGAAGGCGAGCATTCGATTGTCCAATTCGCTGTGGCTGGAGATTCACTCTACCTGGTGTACCTGGAAAACCTGGCTCACAGAATCCTGATCTTTGATCTCGCTGGAAATATCCGGGGCGAACTGACGCTTCCCGCGGAAGGCAGCGTCCAACTCTGCTGGCAGCCAGATCCAACGGACACGCTTTTTTATCAGTTTTCCTCCTTTGCACATCCGCTCACCACTCTCGAGCACCGGCGCGGCTTGAATGCGCGACAACTAAGCGTTGCTGACAACTCTTCTGGCCACAGGTCGCAAATCGAAGTTAAGAGGGTCCGTTATCCGGCCAAGGACGGGACCTTGATCCCCATGTTTCTTGTCTCAAAGAAAAACGCCGGCTCTAACGGACCCAGACCTGTTTTCCTCACCGCTTACGGAGGATTTGGACACAGTATTACGCCGCAATTCACGGCTTACGCAACCATCCTGATGGAACTTGGCTGCATTTTCGCCGTGGCAAATGTTCGCGGCGGAGCGGAATTCGGCAAAGAATGGCATGAGGCGGCCAAGCGTCACAAACGGCAGACCGCAATCGATGATTTTCTCAGCGCCGCGGAGTGGCTGCTGGCAGAAAAGATCGCGGAGCCCGGCAGGATTGGGATTGGCGGGGGCTCGAATGCCGGGCTCCTTGTGGGGGCGGCCCTTACTCAAAGGCCTGACTTGTTCAGAGCGGTTTTGTGTTTAGGACCGCTCCTGGACATGCTGCGATACCACAAGTTCGATTTGGCCCAGTACTGGATTGAGGAACTGGGTTCAGCAGACCTGCCTGATGATTTCTGCGCCTTATATAGCTACTCTCCTTATCACCGTATCCGGGATGACGTTGCTTATCCCGCAGTGATGTTCATCTCCGGAGATGCCGATACGCGCTGCAATCCCATGCACACGCGAAAAATGGCGGCGCGTCTGCAAGCCGCAAATATTTCAAACCATCCCATTTTGCTCGACTACAAAACGGTGTGGGGCCACGTACCGGTTCAACCTTTGACAGCCCGCATTGAGGCGCTAACGGACAGGTTGTTATTTCTCTGTCGCGAACTGGACCTGAAGATCCCGGAGGCTTGGTCATGAAAAAGTCTGTGTTGTTCCTCCAGGCATTGCTCGGTTTGATTGCATATGACGTTGTCCTTCTTGCAGGCAAATTCAAGACGACACGTGGTCTGGTTGAGCGTTGGAAAGTTGCTACCAAAAGGGTTGGGGGCGATGAATTAGTTGAACGGATCGCGCATTCAGTCAATCTCGCTTGCGTCTGGTACCCCAAACAGGTGTTGTGTCTGCAAAAAGCGAGCGTAACCACATGCCTGATGCGAAGCCACGGCATACTCGCGGCTATGGTGCTGGGAGCGCAAAAAACCCCCTTTGCGGCACACGCCTGGGTGGAAGTGAATGGCTGCGCGGTCAACGAACGGTCGAACGTCCAGGCAAAGTACACAGTCTGGGAGCGTTGCTGAAGGAGAATCTATGAGCGTCCAGGCAGGAATTTGGAACTTTGATGGCCGTCGGGTTGATCGAAATGCTATTGAGAGTTACAGTCGGCGGCTCGCCAAGCACGGCCCGGATGGAGAAAGCACGTTCTTTGATGGCTGCATTGCAATGCTCTACCGGCCTTTTCACACAACCAGCGAGTCGCGCCTGGAACGACAGCCGTACATTTCCCCGGCAGGCAATATCATCACATGGGATGGACGCCTCGACAATGGGGAAGAGCTGGCAGCCCTGCTCACAGACCGTCCCAGCACCATGGTGACTGACGTGGGTGTGGTCGCCGCAGCCTTTGATCGCTGGGGCTCTGACTGCTTCGCAAAGTTTATTGGCGACTGGGCCTTCGCAGGTTGGAATCCCAAAGAGAGGACCCTCACCCTGGCCATTGATTACATGGCCATCAAGCACCTTCACTACTATCTGAAGGGTGAGAAATTAACGTGGTGCACCGACCTAAAAGCGTTGGTGCTTGAGTCTGAAGACCAGTTTGATCTTGATGACGAATATATTGCCGGCTATCTTGCCTATAACCCTTCTCCCGGCCGCACGCCCTACCTGCAAATTCGCAGCGTTGAGCCTGGGCATTCTGTGCGCATTCACGCGGGACAAGTGGCATCCTCCGCCCATTTCAAGTTCAAGCCAAGGCTAAAAATCCGTTACAAAACGGATGCGGAATATGAGGAGCATTTCCGCCATGTTTTCCGGCAGGCAGTACGCCGGAGGCTGCGCTCCGATGCGCCAATTCTCGCCGACCTCAGCGGCGGTCTGGACTCGTCGTCCATTGTGTGCATGGCGGATGACATCGTAGCCAGGCAAGTGTGCGAAGCAAGCCACGTGGACACATACTCCACTTTTGACCTTGGCGAGCCGGACGGTGATGACCTTCACTACCTTACTATTGTCGAGAGAAAGAGGGGACGAACCGGCTATCACGTAGATCTTGCCCAATTTCCGAATTCAATTCTTCCCGACACAACTTCTTTTGCCGTTCTTCCGGCAGCCCTTAATGCTTCTCTTGAGGTGCAGACCGACTATGAGAAGCTCTGCGCTGCAGGCGGTTACAGGATCAGGCTCTCCGGATTGGGCGGAGACGAAATGCTCGGCGGGGTACCAGATCCCTCGCCGGAATTGGCCGACCTTATAGTGCGGATGCGGCTGCTTCGATTTGTGCGACGGACGCTGATCTGGAGCTTTCAGAAGCGCAGGCCCTGGCTCTACCTTGCACTGAGAGCCTGTGCGCTCCTGTCGCCAGCGCAAATTCGCGCACGCCTTACCGCCGAGGGAAACGTAGCCGCGTGGATTGCGCGCCGTTTCTCGAAAGATTTTAACTTGCCGCTTCGCCAGCTCGGTCCTCTGCAGCGGTTTGGCTTCTGGCTTCCCAGCAGGCAATGGTGTGCGCAGACCGTGGCTGCCTTATCGTGTCTGATGGCCGCCCGCCCTTTAGGCACTTCCGACGAGGTCTGGTATCCATATCTGGACCAGAACTTGATTGAGTTCCTTGTCGCGATCCCGAGAGACCAACTGATTCGTCCCGGTGAGCGAAGGTCTTTGATGCGCCGTGCGCTCAAGGACCTGGTTCCTGAGGAAATTCTTTCTCGTCGCACAAAAGGGACTGCTTCCAGGCGCCCAATTCTTGCCTTTTCCGAAAGGTGGGAATCCCTTGCGTCGGCTTTTGACTCCTCGCTTGCGGTCAATGCCGGCTACATGGATCACGCGGCTTTGCACAACGCTATGCTTTTGGCAAAAAACGGCAGCGCTCCTGAACTCGTGAGGCTGCTTCAGGCTCTTTCACTCGAGATCTGGCTGCAGGGAGCAGTCAGCAGACAGCTGCTGCGGATTCCGCGCGGAAGTTGCAAAAGACCGCAAACACTATTCACGACACCGCTTGACCGTTCGTCACAGTGGAAGCCATCAACCTGATACTTTCGCATTTTTACACACAACTTGGAGCATAACTCACCTTCATAACGGACTACTCAGCATGCAAGGTAGTTTATCTATATAAGAAAGGACACGATCATGACGTACAACAAGCCTGAAGTAAAGAACCTTGGAGAAGCCACCAACGTAATCCAAAATGGGACCAAAGTGGCTCCGTTCACCCAGATCGATGCCACGGGCCGCCTGGGCGTTCTGCAGCCGGCCTATGACCTGGACGAGTAAGACCTTCCCTTCTGGCTGGAGACGGCCAGAAGGGGTTCACCTTGATTTCCGACACAAGAGAATCTGCTCATAAGTAAGAAAGGAAAACTCATGACATACAAGACACCTGAAGTCAATGTTCTCGGCGAAGCTGTCAGCGTAATTCAAAATGGAGCCAAAATAGCCCCGTTCACCCAGATGGATTCCACGGGCCGTTTCGGCGTATTGCAGCCGGCCTATGACCTGGACGAGTAAACCACTTGCCCTTCTGGCTGGAGACAGCCAGAAGGGAGTCTCACTCCCTCGAGGCAATTTCGATGTGAGAATCTGATGTATTAAAAGGAAGGCCTTTCATGACGTACAAAAAACCCGAAGTCAATGTTCTTGGTAAAGCAATCAGAATGATCCAAAACGGCACCAAGATAGCCATGTTCACTCAAATCGATACCACGGGCCATTTCGGCGTATTGTTCCCGGCCTATGACCTGGAGGAGTAGAGCAATCGGCCTGATCGAGACAATCAGAAGAGAATCGCTCCATAAGAATTCTGGCGGAGTAAAAAGGACCTCAATGACATACAGAAAGCCTGAAATCACAGCTCTCGGTGAAGCTGCCAGCACAATCCAGAACGGAGCAAAAGTGCCTCCGTTCTCCATTATCGAATTCACTGGCCGCGTTGGCGTGTTGCAGCCCGCCTATGATCTGGACGAGTAAACCAATTCTCTTTTTGGCGCGAAAGCCAATCAAAAGGACGCCTAACTCTTCGATAAGAATGGGCGCCAGTCTAGTGCCCCTGTTAACTCACGTGGTATTTTTATCTCTGGCTTGGATGACTACCCCGGCGCAAACGTTGCGCTAGGACTTACCTTCTTGACGCTGTAGCGCTTGTCGGGTCTCTCTGGTGATCGCGCATTTTCCGCCAACGGTCATATTGATTAGCTTTAGCCGGATCCGGATCTTCTTCGCCCTTTAGCCAGAAGCAGTACCAGTCCACGACGGTTTGTTGCGACATCATTCTTTGACCGGGACGTACCAGCATATGTTCACCCTGAGGATAAAAATTCAACATTTCAACCGGCTTGCCGAGCCATCGCAGCCCAACGAATAACTCCCACTCGCTTAGCGGAGCGGTGATGGCCTGTAAGAGCAAAGGAGCATGGATTTTATCCAGGTTAAAACTGGGCGCATCTTTTGCCCATCCCGCAAGAGCATCTCCGTAGGGAGGCCCACCTCCATTCATCTTTTCACAAAGCGATGCAGTGCTGGCGGATTGTGCAAGATAGTAGAGGCATCCTGCGTAGCCAAAATCTACTCCATCGGCGGCTACCGCAGCGCCAAAACGCAAATCGGAATGAGTAAGCTCGTACAACACGTGGTATACGGTTCGGCTGAAGCCCGTCAGCCCCACTCGACTGGGATCCACCATTCCGCGGCGATCTAGCTCCTTCAGGGCCGATTCAAAGAACGCCGCAAAATAAGGCCCTTCTTTGGGTGTATCCAGAACCGATGCTACCTCATCCAGAGATTGCTTATTGTATGTATCGCCTAGTTGCATCTGCAACACAAGGAATCCTCGATTTGCAAGCGCCTGGGCAGCGAAGGAAGTAGAAAACGGCCCGTCGATCCAAAATCGATCACGACTGTAGCCATGCGTCTGTATAACCAGCGGATACCTCCGGCCCTGTACATAATCGGGAGGATAGTAAAGGGATCCTTCCAATGTACGGTTATCCGCAGTTTTCCAAGAGAATGTTTCCACATGCCCAAAGGTAAGTTGTGAGAATTGGGGATTCAGATTCAGCTGTACCGCTCTTTTCCCGGTCTGTGGATCGATAGCCTCCAATTTCGGAGGCGAATTCATGTCTTGCACCAGAGTCACGGCAATCTGCTTACTCTCCTGCATTTGCTTTGAGCTGAGTTGCCTCACATTCCACGAGCTTCCATTCTTCGTGAATTCTTCCTGCGAACCATCTACTTCCATCAAAGGCTGGGTGACAAAGCGGTCCAGAGCCACCTCTGGTTGGATATAGAACGCGGGGAATGGTATATCTCGTTCAGTAATCTTGACGATCTTCTTTTCCGGAAGGGTCAGTTCCACTGTGTATACGGTCCTGCGCCGCTTGTCACGCTCTGATTCCCGCACTGAATCCAGGGGAAGGAGCGTATTAACGAGGAGCAATGAGCTCTCGCGAGTCCATGAGAACACGCCCATGCCTCCGCGTCCGCCGTTGGCAACCACGATCGGTGTATCCAACAGAGGTTTTATCGTCAAAGCTTTGAGATCCATCAATAGGTATCGCGAAGGGCAGCGATACGCTTCCCCACTGGTACAGGACGCAGCATATTCTGGCACTTTGAAACTGAGCTTGTAATCGTTCCACGGCTGTGGCGGAGCCGTATCAAAAGCGGCGATCAAAGCGTAGCGTTCGTCGGGCGACACCGACAACCCGTGCATGTAAGCTTCATCATAGGTTTCGACTATACCCAGGGATTTAGCAACAGGTAAGTCGGGTGTTTTCAAAAAGATTTCCTTGCGAAAGTCCTGGCTTTTCGCTTCGTTACGATAAATGTCCTCCCAATCCTGGGAAGTAACAGCAAAGCCGCGCTCCAGCATCTTTTTGCTGATCGGACGATCAGGGGCTGCTTGCACAAGATACACGAAAGTGCCTGCATCTTGACTCATCGAGTACCCAACAACAGGCCTGGATTCATTGGTAAGCCGCTGCAGGCGCTTTGTAGTACAGTTGACCTTGTAAAGCTGTGGAGTTTCGTCTGGCTCCTCGCCGAGAAAAACAAGAGTATTGTCATCACGAAGCCATGTCACCTGCGAAATGGCAGGCCGGTTGGAGGACGATGACAGGGTGGCTATCACCTCGCCGTGAGGAGCTGTGAAAGCATCAGCCGTCCGAAAGACGATGATTGAGTAATCGACCGTGTCTTTGGACAGGTTGCCTTTCTGCACCACAAAGGCAAACTTCGTTCGATCTGGGGAGAACTGGACCACGTTTCCGGTTTTTGCAAAATCGTCGAGGTATGTGCGGTCTCCGATCTGCGTCATCTCAATGCCATCGGCAACCGTCACCGGCCGTTTGGGGGAGTGCGTTGTGTTGGGAAGCCCGACACGGCTTTGTGTCTGCGCCAAAGCATGAAGAACACAACAGAACACAAGCAATCCAGCCGGAATCTTGGCCATGGAATTATCCTTATGGAGATATGGGTCGGCTAGAAAATCTGCTGATCAGAATTGCACTTTGACTGCAAGCTGCGCAGATCGTGGACCGCCGATCTGGTAGATAGGACTGAATCCTCCTCCTCCACCAATCGTTGCACCGCTCAAG
>DASUBD010000185.1:0-2491 GCA_035763445.1 Candidatus Angelobacter sp. | reverse complement strand
CCTCCCGTTCCAACTACGGTCAGCCACACCGGGAGCCCTCCTGAGTCGGTGGATGGATTTGCAAACGAAGCGCGCGTTTCATAAGGCTCAGCGCCGCTCGAGTTAGGCACAATGTCTCTGATCAGCAGGAGTGACGCATTGAAAATGCCTTCTTCATACTGATCAGCAAACGGCAACCTGGGAATTCTTTCTCCCCCTCCTGTCCAGGAGAGATTGCGCCCGAACATGGGATACGTGCCCAGAGCGAGAGTGCCGATGTAGGGCGCGTTATCAGAGTCGCGCTCGAAGAGAAGGTCAGGGTTGAGAACAAAAAGACGAATGTCAGGGCAAGCGGTGCGCAGAAAGCTGGCCAGAAACATCACGTCCAGAACATTGCTGCCGATGATGCCGATGTATTTGTAGTGCTCGCGGCGCATATCATCGGCGAAGTCCATCAGCACAGCTTCCTTGGAAAGCGGGCCCTGGTGATTGGAGAAGTCCGGCGGCTCGTCACTGCGGTTGGGTTGCAGGTCAGCCAGATCAAAGGGAAGATAATTTTGCGCAGACGGATTCGTTGTCTCCGAACTGGAAGAAGGCTTGACGGTTGACGTGTAAGCGTTGCGAAGGCTGGAGATCTCGCGCGGGTAGGAAAAGTTCGTATAGCATGGCTTTTCAGCTTTTTGGCTGTTGGCTTTTTCCTGGTCGCCATTTTTCTGGCTGGCCTTCTCATTTTCATCAAGTCTTTTGCGGGCCGCGCGGGAAGCCGTTCCATAGGAAGTGGCGGCTTCAGAAAGAATGGCCACCTGGGCAGGTTTGTTGCAATCGATCTGGTTATCTTCGCCCTGAAGCGTGTTCAGGAATCTGCGCACCGCCGTCTCTGTGTCGGTGACCATTGATTTGAAGTGCAGGTTGGATACTTGAGAGTATTCCGGGAAGGAGTTGCACTCGGCCACTGAACTGGGACTATTTGCGCCCGGCTGGACTTGATCGTCCCTGAGCAGCCGCTGGTTGTACTGTGCACAGATACTCGAGACGGTTCCGCTGTACGCAATGAACTGTTGCGCGCCCTGTGCTGTGCGAGCGCGAGCTGTAAGGCGACGAAGGGAATAAAGCGAGCCTGAGAAGGTGGGCCCCATGATGCTGATAGGTTGAATGCCGCCGCACATGGCATGATTCGGACCGCAGACTTCGTGAATGTAATTCACAGCATGGCTGAACTGATCACCATTAATACCGGCCGTGGATGTGTCTGAGACCAGGAACACATAAAGCAAGGTCGCGCCATTTTTCCCTGACTCTCCACTCTGATTGGCCGGCCCATTCCAGCGGTACATCAATAGCCCGGGCTCTGCGTCGGTGCGGGCTTCCTCCTGTTTTGACCCTTCGCTGGAACCAGCGGAGACCGGCTGCCACGGCAGCCAATAGCGATCCATCACGTAGTTGGCGGATTCGGCAGCCAAAGTGATTGCTTCCAGTGAGCGGTCAAATACCAGTGACATGTGGCTGTGTACGGGATCGGCAACAATCGCCATCATCGACCTGACCTGCTCACCTTCGGGAATACACCAGAGCTGCTGCCGACGGGCGCCTGCAGAGGCGTTGTTCAATCTTTTCGGCGTTGAAGCAGCTGGAAGTTTCTGGGTTGAATCTGCCTGGCCGGTAGCTGAACTTGAGCCGCCGCACTGTGGGGCGATTCCTGCAAAGTGCCTGCGCGATGCCAGCCACGGACCATCGGGTACGTCTTTTACCTGTTTCTCTTTAGCCTGGGAAATCGATTTTGCTGCCGAAGGTTCATTTTTGGTGGCGGGAGCCCTGCCTGGCATACGAAATACCAGGAGCGCCAGAACAATAGCGCCAATAGCCGAGCCTGCGATTCCTGTTTGTTTCACGGCAAGCCTCAACACACGTCACCGCAGACCGATAGCGGCATGAAAATGACAACAAGGTCCCAATGAAGTAGTGAGAGCAATTTTGTATTCGTTACAAAGCAGAGCACCTGGGCTGATAATGCTCAATGCTGTAACAGACTCGCTAAGTCAAATCATCGAGCTTCAGCGTGGAATCCGACTTCCATGCAGCCCGGAACTGCTTCTCCACGAACTGAGCGTCATAGTCGCGTTTTTGTGCCTTGAGGGCAGCACTCAGTCCAAACAGTGAACGCGGATTGCGTGGATTCCGCTCCAGGTCCTCGCGAAAGACTTTCTCGGCATCACTGGCGTTCCCGTTTAGCAGAAGCACAGCGCCGAGAGATTCGCGGACGGGATAGAACCAGTCTGGCGGTTCGTCGTACTTCAGCGTGTCCTGCACTGCCACGGCATCGCGTAAAAGCCCGATGGCGGCCTGATTATCATGTTTGGCAAGCGCAATCTTCGCGCCCAGCACATTGGCTGCGATGGTAAGAACATCTTTGGCCCGGTTTCCCACTGGTGGTGCGAAGATGGCATCGGGCGGAGTTTGCTCAGCGGCCTGATGAACGATCTGGTGTTCCATCTGCGCGTCAGAAAGTTTGCCG
>DASUBD010000184.1:0-4088 GCA_035763445.1 Candidatus Angelobacter sp. | reverse complement strand
CTGGGCATTGGGGCGATCATCGGGTCGGGCATATTTGTTCTTACCGGAACAGCCGCGGCCGGGGAAAACTTCCAGGTTCCTTCGATCTGGCACGCGCAAGTGCTGGATGTATTTGAGAACCTGTTTCAGCACGGAAGCCTTTCCGGCGTATTGATGCACGGCCGTCCACCGGCTGGTCCAGCGATTGCAATTTCTTTCCTGCTGGTAGCTGTGGCATGCAGCTTTGCCGGGCTTTGTTATGCCGAACTGGCTTCGATGATCCCGATTGCCGGCAGCGCCTATACGTACTCTTACGCCACTCTGGGCGAGTTGATCGCCTGGATCATCGGCTGGGACCTGATCCTGGAATACGCGGTCAGCAACGTGGCCGTGGCGATTGGGTTTGGCGGCTATCTGAAAGCCCAGCTGGCTGCCTTCGGGCTGACCCTGCCTGACAAGTTATCATCGCCGGTGATTGATAACGGGTTCACGGGTTCATATTTCAACGTGCCCGCGTTTCTGGTGGTTTTTGTTTTAACGGTGCTGCTGGTGTGGGGGATTCGCGAGTCGGCAGAAGCCAACAACATCATGGTGGTCATAAAAATCGGCGCAATTGTGACCTTTCTGGTTGTCGGGGGAATGCTGGCAAATGGAACAAACCTGCATCCATTCGCGCCCTCAGGTTTTTCCGGGATCATCTCCGGTGGCGCCATCATATTTTTCACGTATATCGGATTCGATTCGGTGTCGACGGCCGCGGAAGAAGCAAAAAATCCCCAGAAAGATATTCCGTTTGGGATTATTGCGTCGCTGGTAGTGTGCACGGTGCTCTACATCGGCGTGGCGCTGGTGCTGCTGGCGATGATGAAATACACCACTTTCAACGGCAGCAATGCTGATGCAGCAAGCGCACCGGTGGCATACGCGCTCTCGCATCTGGGAGCCAACAAATGGTTCCAGTCAGTCATTGTGATTGGAGCGCTGATGGGGATGATTTCGTCCCTGCTGGTGTTTCAATACGGACAGACGCGGATCTGGTTCGCCATGTCACGAGACGGACTGCTGCCAAAACTGTTCTCCGCGGTTCATCCCAAATTCAAAACACCACACTGGTCCACATGGATAGCCGGGGCGGCCGTGGGAATTCCGGCGGGGCTGTTCAGTATCAGCGAAGCGGCAGACCTCTCCAACATCGGCACTCTATTTGCGTTTGTGCTGGTCTCATTGGGTGTGCTGTTTCTGCGGCGATCGCAACCGGAACGGCCGCGGGGGTTCAAAGTGCCGTTTGTTCCCGTGTTCCCGATTATCTCTGTGGTGCTGTGTGTAGCGCTGATGGCGGGTTTGCTGGTAATCACCTGGGCCAGGTTCTTCGGATGGCTGGCCATAGGTCTCGTAATTTATTTCCTTTACAGCCGCAAGCACAGCGAATTCGCGCAGACGGAGGCAGCCGCAAAGCGCGGATGAGCCGAGAATGGCGCGTTCTTTCATTCAATCGCTCCCCAAGGCCGAGCTGCACCTTCATCTGGAAGGCAGCGTAGAGCCGGGAACACTGGCTGAGCTGAGCCGCCGCCACAATACGCCGCTGCCCACAGAGAACAACCGCTACGACGTGCGCGGCAGCGGTGATGTGCTCACCGAAGACGATGTCCGGCGTCTTTACTCCTACAAAGATTTCAACGGCTTCATGCTGGCGTTCAAATCAGTAACCGAGCGGCTGCGCACGCCTGAAGACTATGAACTGATTACCTACCGGCTGATGCAGAAGCTCAGGCAGCAGAACATCATGCACGCTGAAGTTTATGTGAGCGTGGGCGTGATTCGCTGGCGGGGCCAGGATTTCGAGCCGATTTTTGAAGGCATGGAGCGCGGACGCGAGCGCGGACAGCGCGACTTTGGCGTCTCACTTCTCTGGATCTTTGATGCCGTGCGCCATTTCGGCCCGGAAGCAGCTGCAGAGGTGTTCGATTTGGCGGCGCGATACGTTGATCGCAATGTTGTGGGGATCGGGATCGGCGGAGATGAGCGGCGAGGACCCGCCGAGTGGTTCCGTGATCTCTACAAGAAGGCGGCGGATCAGGGACTTCGGTTGACGGCACACGCGGGCGAGACCACCGGGCCGGAGTCAGTGTGGAGCGCGTTGAACATTGGGGCAGAGCGGATCGGGCACGGGCTTTCTATAGCGCAAGACCCTGAGCTGGTGGAAGTACTCGCGCACAAGCAAGTGCCGGTGGAGATTTGCCTGTCCAGCAATTTGCGGACGGGAGTTTGTGCCGGGTTCCGCGAGCATCCGCTGAAAAGTTTTTTTGACGAAGGACTAATGGTGACGCTGAATACCGACGATCCGGCCATGTTCCAGACCTCGCTCAACCGGGAGTACCAGATTGCGATGGAACAGTTGGGATTTTCACGGGAACAATTGCGGGAGATCGCGCGTAACAGCTTCGAGGCATCCTTCCTTCCGGTGGAGAAAAAGCTGCGCTTTTTGCAGCAGGTGGATGCTTACGCGAAAGAGGAAGTATGAAAACGAAAAACGCATTCCGGGTGGCGCTGATATTTGTGCTTGCTGGAGCGGTGTGGGCACAGTCAACTCCGCTCAAAGATAATTCGAAGGCAGAGGAAGGCAGGTTTTACCTGCACAAGTTCGCGCAACGGATCGGTGAAGAGACCTACAAGATCACGCGTGGTGATCAGCAGATGCAACTGGTCGCCGATTTCAAATTTACTGATCGAGGCCGCGAAGTTCCTCTTACGGCCACGCTGACCATGGAACCTGACATGACGCCCACGAGCTTTCACATCAAGGGAATGGTCTCAAGGTTTTCTCCCGTGGAAGACAGCATTGAAGGACGTAAGGCGGGGCACACGGTGATCGGCCCGGCGGAGAGCTTTTTTGATGTT
Source organism: Candidatus Angelobacter sp. (assembly GCA_035763445.1). Taxonomy (GTDB): domain Bacteria; phylum Acidobacteriota; class Terriglobia; order Terriglobales; family Acidobacteriaceae; genus Angelobacter. The sequence continues at coordinate 1,211 of DASUBD010000184.1, read as the reverse complement.
GAGGCGTATGCGCCGGTGTCAGTGCAAATGGAGATGGTGCGCTACTGGCGCAGGCACGGCAGTCCGGCAAATTTAATGACGCTGCCCCACGGAGCCGTTCAGATCCGAGACCAAGGCGGCGAGCAGTTTGTGATCGGCGGCAAGAAAATCAGCTTGCAGCGGGTGACGGTGCGCGGCGTGATCTGGGGCATGGAGTCGTTGTGGTTTGACCGGAATGACAATCTGGTGGCGCTGGTTGGGTGCGACGGCGAGATGGACCATTTTGAGGCCATTGCTTCCGACTATGAAGATGGGCTGAATGAGTTCATCAGCAGCGCTGGCCGGAACAATATGGCCACCCTTGGGAAACTGGCAGCAGCCCTGGCAGGAACGGCCAACGATCAGGTGATCGCGATTACAGGAGGGAGGCTGGTCGACGGGACGGGAAAGCCGCCAGTGGATAATTCTGTCGTAATCCTGCGACAAGGGAAGATTGTTGCTGCGGGATCGGCTGCAAGCGTCCCGGTCCCAAAGAATGCGCGGGTGATCCATGCTGAAGGCAAGAGCGTTCTTCCCGGGTTGTGGGACATGCATGCCCACTTCGAGCAGGTTGAATGGGGACCTATTTATCTGGCAACCGGCGTGACGACGGTGCGGGACGTGGGCAACGAAGAAGACTTTATTGTGAGCGTGCGCGATGCAGTTGCCAGCGGCCGAGGGCTTGGCCCAAGAATTCTGATGGCCGGCGTTGTCGATGGTTCGGGGTCAATATCGCTGGGTATGAACCGAGTAGATACTCCTGAGCAGGCGCGGGAGCAGGTCCGGCAGTATAAGCAGCACGGTGCACTGCAGATCAAGGTGTACAGCTCAGTGAAACCGGAGATTCTTAAAGTGGTAACCGAAGAGGCACACCGCCTGGGCATGACGGTGACTGGCCACGTGCCGAACGGAATGACGGCTCTGGAGGGCATCAATGATGGCATGGACCAAATCAACCATGTGGCCTACGTGGCGAGCGTGATGGCCGATCCCAAGACGAAAACCGTTACGCCGGATTCTGCGCAGGTGAAGGCAGTACTTGATAGCTTCGAGCAGCATCATACGGTGGTTGACCCTACGCTCGCGTTGATGGAGCTGGTGATGCATTCGCGAGCTGACGAAGTCACCACGTTCGAGCCGGGATTCAACAAAGTCGCGCCGGAGATCCGGGAGTTGCTTGGCGAAATGGGATC
>DASUBD010000183.1:0-5663 GCA_035763445.1 Candidatus Angelobacter sp. | reverse complement strand
GCGGAAGACATCCGCCACCATGGGCATGTCCACGTAGCGCGATTCGAAGATGGGCTTGCCGTTGTCGAGTGTCTCCAGTTCCGCAAGCTCTTCGATGTTTTTCTCGATCAGATCACCGATGCGCCAGAGAACCTTACCGCGGTCGCTGGCTGACATCTTGCGCCACGGCCCGGCTACATCATCAAAGGCCTTGCGCGCCGCCGCGACCGCCTGGTCAACGTCCTTCGCCGTGGCTTCCGCGATCTGAGTAAGTCCTTCGCCGGTTGCCGGGTTTACGCTGTCAAACGGCTTGCCTGACCCTTCCACCCACTGGCCATTGATCAGCAGTTTGCCGGGTGCGACTTTTGCCTTGGTTGCGGTGAACATTTTGACCTTCTTTCTAATCCTTTATAGCGTGCCGCGGTATGACGCCGCAGCAGCTTTGTCGACTTTCTTTTTCCGGCGTTCCTGCATCCCGTGTACGCCGGTTGCAATTACGAAACCGGCTGCGACCGTCAGCAATGCGACACAAAAGACGGGCTGGTTGCGGTAAAAGTCCCTGACAACCGCGATTTCAAGTCGAAGCGGCACGATGATAAATATGACCACCCCTGCAGCCACCAGTATTTCCGCGCCTTCCCACATCCAATCGGCCGCTTTCATACGGTTGTCAATTGTCATGTCAGCTTTCCATGTCATCCTGAGCGAGCGGGAGTCCCGCAATGCGGGATGAGAGCGAGCCGAAGGATCTATGTATTTGGTTTTTGAAGGTAATGCATAGATCCTTCGACTCCGCGCCTTCGGCGCTTCGCTCAGGATGACAATCCATATGCAGCATCGCAATGGCCACCAACTGCCTTAGCCAGCAACTAGTGGCTAGAAGCTCGTAGCTATTTCGCCTTAAACGTCGCCGGCCGCTTATCCACATAAGCCGCCAGACCTTCCTTCGCGTCCTCACTCGAGAACAGGCGCTGTTGCAGTTCGCGCTCCACCGCTAGTGCCGACTCGAGCGGAATCTCCCAGCCGGTCTGCACGCTGCGCTTGATGTTGCCTACGGCTTTGGCGGCCTTGTTCGGCGGCGTGAACTGGCGCGCGTACTCCATGATGTTTTCCATGAAGCCCTCGCGTTCGTAAATGTCATTGATGATGCCCATCTCTTTTGCTTCTTCAAAGGTAAAGGTGTTGCCGGTCACCATCAGCTCAATGGCTTTGCTCTTACCAACAAGGCGGCTCAGGCGCTGCGTTCCGCCGGTGCCGGGGAGCACGCCCAGGTTAATCTCGGGCAGGCCGATCTTGCCCGCGTCGCGACGGGCAATGCGTATGTCTGCCGCCATGGCGATCTCCAGTCCGCCGCCCACGCAATGACCGTTGATGGCCGCAATTACCAGCTTGGGCGTGTGTTCCAGGCGCAGCAGGGTCTCGTTGGCATGCAGGCAGAAGTAATACTTGAAAGTGGGATCGACGGTGGACAGCATCTTGATGTTCGCGCCGGCGGAGAAAAACTTATCGCCCGAACCGGTCAGCAGCAGCACATAAACATCATTGTCCATGCGTGCTTTCAGGATGCAATCGTCGAGCTGCCGGTTCATCTCGTAGGTGTAGGTATTCGCCGGCGGATCACACAACTCGATGACTGCCACGCCATCTTCAACGCGGTAATTCACCAGGGTGTTGGTTTCAGTTGCCGTAGTGGTGGCCATGGTTTGCTAGCTCCTTTGGATTCTCAAAAATCTTCAAGATCTTCAATCCCTGATTTTGGATTGTTTGCTTCTGGCGGCTCAGGGCTTGGCCGGTGCAGCCTTCCGGTTGCCGTTTTTCCGGGGTAACACGCCGTAAAGAAAAATGCCGCTCATTTCGTCCGCCAGGGCTTTGGCGTTGGCGTCAATGCGCGGGTTATGCCAGGTATAAAACCAGTTCATCATGCCGAACAGGCTAAGTACGGCCAGCCGCCCGGAGAACTGCAGGCCTTTGGCCTTTTTCAAATCTTCCAACAGATCAAAGCAGATGCGGTAATACTCGCGCTTGATGGCCCGAACTTCAGCTCCGCGAGCATCCTTCAACGTCTCATCTTCATGCGCCAGCACCTTCATGGCTTCCTTGTTGGCCAGGAAGTACTCGAGGTGGTTTTCAACGAAGATGCGGACGCGCTCTTCCGGGTCAGTGGACGCGCCCAGCCGCTCGCGCAGATTGTCAATGATGCTGCGAAACGTGTGCTTCTGGATCAGATACAGAAGTTCTTCTTTGGAGGCGAAGTAATGATACAGCCCGGCCAGCGACATGCCGGAGGCGCGGGACAGGTCGCGCATGGAAGCGCCTTCATAACCTTTTTCACAGAAGATCTGCGCGGCATGCTCGAGCACGCGGGCGAGTTGCCGGTCAAAGCGGCTGTCCACGGTTTCGCCACCGGATTTGCGTCCATTGGCAGCTCGACGAATACTCAAGGGAGAGCCGGAAGGCCGAATTTCTGCGGTTTCCAGGGCCATATCAGATCAGATGCGAGCGAACTACCGAACGTTCGTTCGGACTTCATTATGCCGGATCGGCCACAGCGGAGTCAATTTCCGGTTTCGGCCAACAACGCTGCTTATGCATTCAATCAGGGGTTGGGGCGTTTGGGTCCCATTAAAGAGACCTCAACAAGCCAACTTCAATTCAGCTCACACGGTTGAGTGAGCCGAGTCACATCCGGTCGGTTCAATCTGAGGGAGTCTTCTTCGAGGACAGTGGATTTCCCATTCCTCTCTTCCGCAGTCCCTTGGGAGAAAAAATTTATGAGCAAAAGCGGTATTCCTAGTTCGATGCAGGCTACCACGCGCATTCTCCTGGTCTGCATAGTGTTGTTGGTCCTGGGCTTCGCCATCGGTTGCGGCGGCCACAGTAACGCGGCACCGGGCACTCCCACTCCGAGCCCAACTCCGGGTGTCACCTCTGCACAGGTCCGCATTGGAGACGCGCCGGCTAACAGTGTCATAGGCTTTGAAGTAACTTTTGCCAACCCTCTCACCGTGACACTTTCAACAGGGCAGTCCGCCAACATTACACTCCAGAATAATCGCCTGGAGCTGAGCCACATGGCGGCGAAGATGGAGCCGCTCAGCGTCGTTGGCTTCCCTCAGGGCAGCATTTCCAGCATCCAGCTGACGCTCACGGATCCTGAGGTTACTTATCTTGATGCAGCCGGAAAGCCGCACACGTTTGCCGGCAATCCGGTACAACCAGTCACATTCAATCTAAACCCTCCTCTCGTGATTGGCTCCAGCCCAACTGTCGTCAACGTGGATATCAATGTGGCTGGGACATTAACCTTTGATCCATCGGGTACCGTCACAGCCATCACTTTCTCGGGTTCGAGTTTTATGTTCACCACCAAGGCCATCGCCGGGGAAGCGGAGCAACAGGACGATAGCGGTGAAATGGAAGGAGTCACCGGGAAAGTCACGGTAGTGAACGGTAATGATTTTGAAGTCGCCGCCGGACAGGGCGGCGCATCCATCACTTTTGTCACGGACGCCACCACGCAGTTCGACAAAGTTACGCTCGCGACCCTGTTGAACCAGATCGTGAAAGTAGAGGGATTCACCAAACCGGATGGGACTGTGTTCGCAAGAGAAGTGGAGGGACTGGAAAGCCAGTCCGGATCAGAGTTGGAGGGGTTGATTAGCGCTATCCCGGCCCCTTCCCCCGCCCCTGCCTCCTCTCTTGTGCTGCTGTTGCAGGATGGAACCGGCAATGGCATGGATCCGGCCAAGATGGGGCAGTCTTTCACCGCAAATCTCACCGGGCTTGCAAAATATGCCGTAGACCAGGGCCGATGCGACATGGGAGGCAGCGCGAGTTCACTGCTTTTTGATGCTACGCACATCAGCGCAGGCCAAAGAATCGAAGTCGAGCTGAAAGATGGAGTGCCGCCGCCGAATGGTAGCACCTCCGTTCCGGACCAAATCAAACTCGAGCAACAGGCTCTCACCGGCATTGTTGCCGCCGGTAGCATGGTTCAGAAGGGCGGCGGAGCAGCGGAGTTTGATCTAAACCTTCCTGGCGACTCTTATCTCACACTGCTTTCTGGCGCGACGCTGGTTCATGTGTTCCTGCAGCCTGTTACTGACAAAAAAGTAACAACGATTGCCGAAGGAGCCACCATCCGTGTGCGCGGGCTTCTATTTTTCACGCCAAATGCTCCAGCGGCCGGAAGTCCTGCCACGAGCATAGTCCCAACAGGGTTCTTCAATATGGTGGCCCGTCGCGTCACCGCGCCTTAGGCTTACCCAAACTGCTACGGCCGCATCTTCCGGGATGCGGCTGCTTTTGTTTTTACAGATGCACACAATCCTTCACAGCCCACGGAACTCTGATTCCGATTAGAATCCAGACAGGTCCTTACGGCGTCTAATGATGAGGGACTTTGGCCTGTTTGTTCATGATAAAGCGCTTCTCGATACTGCTTACTTTCCTGCTTGTGGCTGGTCTTGCGTTCGCGGCCCCTGCAAGCATACTTCCGCCTTCGTTTAACGGGTGGCAACTGGATAAATCCACTTTGAAGTCGGGATCAGACCCGGCATCGGCGGACGGAGCCGATGCGCCTGTGCTCAAAGAATACGGTTTCAACAATTTTGAGACCGGTGCTTACCGGCGCAGCGGCCGGGAGATGCAGGTCAAGGTGGCGCGCTTCAACGACGCAACCGGCGCTTACGGCGCATTTACTTACTACGTGCAGCCGCAGATGCAGAAGGAAGATATTGGCGATGGGGCCGCCTCAAACAACAAACGGATTTTATTTTTCCGCAGCAATCTGCTGGTGGATGCCGCACTGGAACAGGTGACGGCGATGTCCGCGGCGGACCTTCGCGCACTGGCCGATGCTCTGCCGAAGGCCAAAGGAAGCCTTTCCGCGCTGCCTACACTGCGCGATGACCTGCCCAAGCAGTCCCTCATCCCGCACACGTCGCGTTACATTGAAGGCCCGGTGGCGCTGGAGCGACTGGGAGTTCCAATTCCCGCCACGCTGGTAAATTTCACCATGGGTCCTGAGCTGGAATTTGCACGCTATCGTAGTTCCAATGGCGAGGCTTACATGACGCTGATCAGCTATCCCACACCGCAGATCGCGTCGGACCGGCTTAAGGCGTTCCAGGCGGCCGGACTTCCTTCCGGACCGTTCTACTTCAAGCGCAGCGGTCCTCTGGTGGTGGCGGTGAGCGGAAACATTCCACCGAGTGAAGCACAATCTCTGCTGGCTTCTGTCAACTACGACGCTGATGTCACATGGGACGAGCCCACGAAAGCAAATCCGAAGGACAATATCGGAAACCTTATCGTGGGAATCTTCATGCTGATTGGAGTAATTCTCATAGTTGCTCTGATTTTTGGCTTCTTTTTTGGGGGAGTGCGAGTCCTGGCGAAGAAAATTTTCCCAAACCGGGTCTTTGACCGTCCTGAGGATGTGGAAATCATCCGGCTGAATCTTAAGTAGCCTTTAAGTAGCTGAAAAATAGCGGGCTTACCTGACGGAAACCGCCAAAGTGACAAAAAGTGTCATTTTCGCCGGACTGTTGACATTTTGATTAAGTGATTGAAAAGAAAGGCATTTATTCTGGAAAAATTCCTTGACACTGCCTTTCAGCCGCCCATAAGATTTTTTCCAGAAAGTTCTGATGGTTTTTTGAACCTCCGTTGGAACTATTCTC
>DASUBD010000182.1:0-7799 GCA_035763445.1 Candidatus Angelobacter sp. | reverse complement strand
AGGGGTTTTTGTTGCCATACAACATTCCTTTTCTGGATTAAATTTTTGGAGAAGTTGAAGCTGCGACCTGATTCAGTGAAGTCAGGCAAAGATGGAATGGGTTTCAGCGGTCTCTAACGCCGCAATTCCCAATCCGGCGATTGGGGGCGTACGGCACGGCCGCTCCCACTCTGACTGTCCATTGAAGCCTGAACCATTACGAAGATAATGAAGTGGGCCGGCGACGAAAACTGCCAAAAATTACGGCGAAAAGGACTCGGTGAGAGCGCTTAGCATTCTCAAGATTCTGACGAAATTTCAGATCCGATCAGGGCTGCTCCATCTTCAGGATCCCGGGCCAAGTGTGCCAGGTGTGCAGGTGCACTCTTGCTGCAATCATTCATAACTCATCCCATCAATGCTATCGCGATATTGCTGTCCGCTATTTAAAAATACGGTTTGTCTTAATCACTGACTCTTCTGACACTTTTAACAGTATGCAATGGGCAGGTCTCATTCCTATGATCAACCTGGCTGACGGACAGAAGGTCGGATCCCTTCGCAGCATTGACCAAATTACGTAATTGGGGGAGTGTCATTGCCACAGATCCCGGGACGTCGACGCCTCCGCGGCCCAAAACTCTATGGAATGTTCACGGCAACTGCTGTGGTCCTTACCGACCCAGGCTGCCAATGTGCGTGAACACCGGAAAGCAGGAAATATGTATCGCCGCATAAAAAGCGTATTAACAGGCGCATTGGTGACTTTCGGAGTCATGGGTTGTCTGTCAGCCTCACTTGGACATGCCCAGAACCCGAATGAGGAAGGCGCCGCTGCCCAGGTCACAACAGGGCAGAAAGTGGAAACGAAAGGGATGATTCTGACACGTGACGGTGAGAACATGACAGTCCAGACCAGGAACATGGGGAACATCACCGTTGAGATTCATCCCGAGACCAAGGTGCAGGTTCCGAAAGGAGTATTTCGCCATAGCAACATGGAAGAGACCGCATTGGTTCCCGGGCTCGATATTGAAGTCAAGGGAGTTGGCGCCGCCGACAACCACGTCGTAGCTGACCAGATTCGTTTCACCAGGGAGTCTCTCAAGGTCGCGCAGCAGGCCCATGCTGCCATGACCGCAACCAATGCCCAGGTGGCGCAAAGCAAGCAGGATATTGCATCTAACAAGGAAGGCATTGCAGCCAACCAGCAAGCTAATCAGCAAAACGCGGCACATATCTCGCAGCACTCGGAAGAGCTCGCCGGGGTCCAACAACGGTTTAATGATTTGACAGAATATGACGTAAAGAAAGAGGTCTCCGTTAATTTTGACACCGGAAAATCGAACATCTCTGACGACGCAAAACAGCAACTCACGGATCTGGCCAAAGCAGCAACCGGTATTAAGGGCTACCTCGTCGAGGTGAAGGGGTTTGCCAGCACCAGCGGCAACGCCGATGCAAACCAGCAGTTGAGCGAGGACCGTGCTGAGAACGTAGTGGCATTTCTGCACCAGCAGGGTGTCGCAATGCAGCACGTTGTTAACCCCGGCGCGATGGGTACAACCAGCCCGGTTGCCTCAAACGATACCGAAGCAGGACGGATGCAGAATCAACGTGTGGAAGTGAAACTCCTGGTGAATCGCGGAGTAGGTGGTAGCAAGTAGCAACTCCCTCGTCCCCGGGTCGCGCTGCGTTCAACTTGCGCGACCCTTTTCTTTGCCCTGAGAACCACCACAGCGTAGCGCCAGGACTGTGGCGCCCGTGACCACCGCGCGAACCACCATTCACATTCTCCGAGATCATTGTCTCTTGTATTAGCGGTGAGACGCTTAAGAGGCAGACGGCGAGGCCGCGTTACGCGGCCCGCGCCTGGGCGATGCTGACGCCGCCGGGCGTCAGCACTGTTCGCCATTTTCACTCTACTAACTCACAACCGGCAGCAATACTGTCAAATGTATCGGCGCTTCAGACCGAGTCCAAACTTTGTTGCTGCGGAATATTAATGAAGCGTAGCAGGAAAATTCGAGTGCTTGAATGCAGCCGGATCATGATCATCTCAACAGGCTTCATGACACACGCCATCAGCGACACAGGAAAGACATGACCCGATTACCCGACCTATTGTGTTTGACTTTTGTTCTCCCCTTGGCGTACGATTCTTCTCGCCACAAACATCACTCCCACAGTGGAGAAGGAGGAAACCATGAAACGTGTCTCAACGCTCAGTTTCGTTGCCCTCATGTTTTCGGCGATGTTAGCTGTCGCCCAGGCCCCCTCCATGCCTAAGCCCGCTCCGGAACTCGAGAAAGCCAAGTTCTTCCTCGGCGACTGGAAGATGTCCGGTGACATCAAGCCCGGTCCCATGGGCCCGGGTGGTACGTTTACCGGCACGCAACACGGCCAGTGGATGGCCGGGAAATTTTTTGTCGTTCTCAATAGCACCACCAGCATGGGTCCCATGAAGATCACCGGTACGGGCTATCTTGGCTACAACCCCGAAGATAAGGTCTATACCTACCATGAGTTCAGCAGCGACGGCGAAACGGTTGACGCACGTGGGACCGTTGACGGGGATACCTGGACCTGGACTAGTGAAGAGAAGATGCAGGGCAAGGTCATGAAAGGACGGTTCATCGAGAAGATCACCTCGCCGACCTCCTATGACATAAAATTTGAAGCCTCCGTTGACGGCGGCGAATACGTCACTGTGATGGAGGCCAAAGCGACCAAAGCCGGCGCCTCAGCCAAGACTGGCGCAAAAGGACCAGCGGCAGTACAGAAAAAAGAATCCAAGAAGTAGAGGTGATTTTGCGGCCTTGAGCGAAGTAGAAAGCCGCCCGCATCCGAAATCCTGAACGCACGCGCGAAGGACTCTTGACCAGAACTGAGAGCTTTACAGCAGAGACGCAGCCCTGCTGCGTCTCTGCGTCCGTCTTTTGCGAGTTCTGCGGTTAACGCGGCCTATTTCGCTGGCGCCCGCTTGATCACCGGACGATCATCTTCGTGTTCAGGGTCCTTGTCGGTCACGGTGCGACGCAACTCCGGCGTCTGCTCTTTGTCTTCTTTCAAGTGTTTTTTCATCAGCAGCGCCAGCCGCCTTTTGGCCAGCTCAAAATCTGAGCTGTCAAGGATGTACTGTTCGCGCGGGGGCAGTATCTTGCCGATCTCTTCCTGTGATTTGAGAATGCGGTCAGGCGTCTGGGGATGATCGCCGTAAAGCTTCATGTAAACTCCCGGGCGTTTCTTTTCCAGGGCCTGAAGCTTTTCAAAAAAGTTGATCATGCCATTGGGATCGTAACCGGCCTTGTACATGTACTGTATGCCAAGGTAATCAGCCTGGGCTTCAAAAGAGCGGCTAAACTTGCCGAAAACAGCCGGCACTCCGTAGTTCGCAGCCTGGCCGATGCCGAGCCCGGCGAGGCCTCCGGTCATGATGATTACCGGAATCATGCCAATCTGGGCCAGCGCTCCGCGTGTGGCCCCGCGCGCCGCATGGCATGCCGCTACATGCCCAATCTCATGCGCCATCACGCCGGCAATTTCTGACTCGTCATCGGCCAGCAGAATGGCCCCGGCATTCACAAACATATAGCCGCCGGGGAGCGCGAAAGCATTGGGCTCTTCCACGTCCAGGATCTTGATGGTGAACGGCAGGTGCGTGTCAGAGTTGCGCTGCAGGTTCTGTCCCAGACGGTTGATGACTTCATTTACGTAGGGATCGGTAATCACGTGCGACGTCTGTTCTACCTGCTTCGCAAATTCCTGGCCCAGTCTGACCTGCGCGTCCAGTGTGTACCAGTTTCCCAGGCCGCGATTGCAGCCAACGTTGCGACTGCCAATGGCATTCAGATCATTGATGCCGGAGCCGTGGTAGAACTTGTCATTGTCTGTGCTTTGCTTGTCTTGATCTTTTGACTCTTGCGCAGAGAGAAACGATGAGGCGATTGCGATCAGGAGCAGGCAAGCCGGGAGAGACGCCTTGCGGAACACGAGTCACCTCCTTGATACCAGGTTCAGTGTAGAACAATGTACCAGCATCCGGCAGCAGCTTCCAGCGATTCCGGAAATACGGCAATCTGGGCCCCCGTCAGAACAAACGGCGGCTTTCTTTTATCGCAACGCCTCCCGGGTAAAACCCTCTACCCTCAGCCGTTACTGATGTAACTTGCGGCAGAAACGCAAGTGGGCGAAAGTTTGCTGCAAAGGCCCAGCTATACGTCCAGGTATTGAGGGTTTATGAAGGTTTTCGAACGTTGTACGGTCCTGCTTCTTTTCGCAGGCGTGTTTTGGCTTCCATGTGAGGCCAAGAACATTGCCGTCGTGGTGTCCAAATCCAACAACACAGGCAATATCACGTCGGGTGATCTGGCCAAAATGCTGGAATCCCCTTCGCGGAAATGGCCTGACGGCAGCAATGTGACGGTGATCCTGCCGGGCGGTCTCAATGCGCAGGATGCTGAACTGGCGGTGGAACGGGTTCTAAAAGTGAACCAGGCGCAAGCACGGAAATTCCTCGCCGACCATAAGAACGCCTTTGTGATTTGTAGTTCTGATGAGGACGTGCTCACCAAAGTGCAGTCTCTTCCCGGCTCTGTCGGGCTGGTAGACGTGTACTCCATCAACAATGCCATTCATGTTTTGAGAGTTGACGGAAAGCTGCCGCTGGAACAGGGATATCTGCTGCGGTAACCAGGGTAAATCGAGGAGAAGTTATGTTGCAGAAGTTGCGTTTCATGTTACTGGCCCTGACCTCATCCGCTATTTTGACGGCGCCGCTGTGGGCCGTTGCACCACCGGATGCATCGGCCACCACACTTCCCATTACTACGCATTCCAAACAAGCCCGCCAACTCTTTGATACGGGGCTGGTGAAGATGGAGAACCTGCACAGCATTGAAGGTATTCAGGACTTGCGCAAAGCAGCGCAAGTGGATCCTGACTTCGCTCTTGCCAACATCCTGATCTCCTTTGAATCCGTGGATCAGGCGGTTGATCCTGAAGAGAAAGTTGCGGCTCGCGAGAGGGCCAAAGCTGCGCGGGGAAAAGTGAGCCACGGCGAGCAGCTTGTAATCGACTGGATCGCGAACTCCAGTGAAGGAAAAATCATTCCCGCCATTCAGGCCATGAACTCTGTTCTGGAGGAATATCCAAAAGACAAGATGCTGGCATGGCTCGGCGGAATCTGGATTGAAAACCAGCAACAGATTACACGCGCCATCCCCGTTTTTGAACGCGCTACGAAGCTTGACCCGAATTTTGCCGCTCCGCTGAATGAGCTGGGATATTGCTACGCTCGCGTACGCAACTTTGACCGCGCCTTTGCTGTCATGCAGCGATACATTGCTCTGCTGCCGAATGAATCAAATCCGCAGGATTCCTATGCTGAAATCCTGCGCATGGCGGGCCGTTTTGATGACGCGCTGGTGCACTATCACGAGTCGCTCAAAATTGACGGAAATTTCTGGGTATCTCAGTTGGGGATCGCCGACACGTACGCGCTCATGGGCGATGAAGAACGGGCACGCGCGGAATACGTAACGGCAATCAAACACGCGGGATCCAGGATGGAGGCTGCCAACTGGAGCCTGCAATCGGCCTTGACTTACGTGCGCGAGCAGAACTACGAAGCAGCGGATACGGCTTTCCTCGAGGTCGCCCGGCAGGCGCACAAGGAAGCACTGGCCGTCCCGGAAGCAGAAGCATTCCGCATGATGTCAACATATCAGCCCAACCAGGCTTCAGCCATGGCGCTGCTTGAAAAAGCCGAAAACGTGCTGCACCACAACGATCATCCTCTGCCAAACATCAATCGTCAGGAGGAGCAGGCCCTGATTTTGCGCACCCGCGCCGAAAGGGCAGCCCATGATGGAAATACCTCGCTGGCCAGTTCAACGCTGAATCAACTCCATGGCTTGCTCGATGCTACGAATGATCAGATTATCCAATTGCAGTATGAAGGGGCCGCGGGCGCCGTTCTTGTGGCGCAAGGAAAGTACGAGCAGGCGCTGGCGCACCTGCAGGAAGACGGCCGCAACCCCCTTTCCATGAGATTGATGGTGCTTAGCTACCGCAAAATGGGCGCAAAAGAGGTGGCAGAAGAACTCAGTAAGACGCTTGCCAACTGGAATGAACCTACACTGGAACAAGCGCTGGTGGTTCCTGAATTCCGAGTGAAACCGGCAGAAACGGCCTCAACATTCAAGCGCATGTAGTTCGCTCGGCTTGCGCAACATTTCCGGGAATGAGGCACACCTTCCGGGTGTGCCTCTTGTTTTTTCTGTATCCTTCCTTCTGCTCTCTTTTTCGCCGTGCTTAAGAATGGCTAGAACACGTGGAACCTGATTTCCGTCCAGATCCTGCACACTGCGCAATAGTCCTGACCTCTTCCCGCCCTTCAGCCTGGCGGCTACGATTCGTGGTCCCGGCACACTGGACAGTTTGTGATGTGTTCATCCAATTGCCTTACGGCTGTCATGTACCAGGAGTGCAGAAGCCTGAAGCCTTCGGGGTCGCGATGAAGATTTGCGGCGGGGGGCCAACTTTGCTTGTGCAAGAGTTCAAACAAGTCGGCATTCCGCTCAGCCATTTTCCAGTACTCCGGGCAGCGGGCCATTCGCAGATGATGGATGCTCTACTGGCACATGACTGTGATGTGCATCACATCCTTCCACAATAGGTAGCCTGAAGCTCAGCGGAGGTTGGCGGAATCCTACAATTTGGCGACTTTTGCCCGGGCTAGTTAGGAAATATTGGCGAGGCCCTCACGAAGCCCGGGGATTCGGGAATGGTAAACTCCCAGCCGGCGAGTTATTACATGGGAGGAGGAATACTGATGCCCGCAATCGCCGTTGACCCTGCTACGCGCCTTACCGGGATAATCCCGCAGTTTCTGGTGGATAATCTTGACCGTGCCATCGCCTATTACTGTAACCAGCTTGGCTTCACCCTCGAATTTACGTATCAATCGTTTTACTCGAGCGTCACGCGTGACGGATTCGCCATCCATCTGAAGTGTGCGCCGAAATCGGCCACGGACAGAGAATACCGCAAACAGAACGAGCATTTGGATGCGTACATTTCAGTTTCCGGCATCCGAGGTTTGTTCAGCGAGTTGGAGAGGCGTGGGGCCCGGGTAATCCGGCCGCTGGAACAACAGCCATGGGCGTGCCTGGACTTTTACGTCGAAGACCCTGACGGCAACATTCTTTGTTTCAGTGAACGGAACGCCTGACGCCGGGATCGTCGCGCATTTTGAGCTCTCAGCCCAGCAATTTCCGTTACGCCGTGACCATCTTCGCGGACCAGCTCTTCACGAATGCTCCGAAGCGGTCGAGTGCCCTGGAAAAATCGTTTCCAGCAGCGGCAAAGCCGAGACGGAAGTGCGAAGGCACATCAAAGCAATCGCCCGGAGCCAGCAGGATCCCTCGCTCTGCAGCAGCCTGACAAAACGGCCGCTCATTTTCTCCGCTCAGCAACCAGGGGAACGCAGTCATGCCGCCTTGCGGACGAATCCAGCCGAGCACATCGCGATTGTCCGCCATGAAGCTTTCAAGTAGCCTGAGATTCCGGGTGGCGGTTTCCTGGGCTTTTCCGAGTACAACATCACGTTTGCGAATTGCGATTTCCGAAAGTATTTCTCCAGTGGTGGTATTGCTGATCGAGAAGTAGGCGCGGGCGTTCCAGTATTGTTTACGGCGCTCGGCATCGTGCTCGATCATCCATCCTGTGCGCACGCCGGCAATTGAAAATGCCTTTGACAGGTCGGAGATCACGGTGGCATGCGGCAGGCGCGCCGCCGATTTCGTTGTCCTTCCGTG
>DASUBD010000181.1:0-10134 GCA_035763445.1 Candidatus Angelobacter sp. | reverse complement strand
CACGCCAGGCTGTAAACCGATCAGAAGACTTAAAAGAGGAGACAAAATGGCACGTATTTCAGGCGTCGATCTTCCCCGGAACAAGCATGTGGACATCGCGCTGACGTACATCTACGGGATCGGTAATTCGCGGTCAAAGCGGTTGCTGACGACGGCGAAAGTGGAGCCGATGAAGAAGGTCCAGGACCTGAATGAAGACGAGGTCAACCGCATCCGCCAGGCGATTGAAGCTGAAGGCGACGTGGAAGGCGATCTGCGCAAAGACATTTCCATGCACATCAAGCGGCTGATTGAAATCGGGTCCTATCGCGGGTTCCGTCATCGCCGCAACCTGCCGGTCCGCGGACAGCGCACACACACCAACGCGCGCACACGCAAAGGCCCGCGCAAAGGCACGGTGGCGCAGAAGAAGAAGTCGACGGCGAAGACATAAAAAAGCAATTAGCCATTGGCCTTTAGCCTTTAGCTTTGTCTGGATGCGACCGGCAGCGCTGGTCGCCCTGAAAAGAAGAACAGAGAACAAATTCTATGGCGAAAGCAGCAGCAGGAGCCGGCGGAGCGGCCGGAACAAAAGGCAAGAAGAAAGTATTCAAGAAGAAGGAGCGGAAGAACGTGCCGCATGGCATCTGTTTCATCCAGGCTTCCTTCAACAACACCATTGTGACCATCACGGACGGTGAGGGCCGCACGCTGGCGTGGAAGAGTTCAGGCTCGCTGGGCTTCCGCGGATCGCGCAAGGGTACTCCGTTTGCCGCGCAGCAGGCCGCGATGAACGCGGCAAACCAGGCGCGCGACCATGGCATGCGCAGCCTTGAAGTCCGTGTGAACGGACCCGGTTCGGGCCGTGAGTCGGCGATCCGTGCGCTGGCCGCTGCGGGCCTTGACGTGAAGTCGATCCGCGACGTTACGCCAATTCCGCACAACGGTTGCCGGCCTCCGAAGCGGCGCAGGGTTTAAGGTGGGTGCCGTCGCCGAGTCCGCCCAGCACACCAGGCTGAGGAGTCTCGTTCCGATGGCGCATGTAGCCGAGGTTCGCAGATCGGCTGAGTTTTACCAGTTGCTCGGATTCGAAGTGAAGAACACGTTCGAGCAAGAAGGCCGGGTTCAGTGGGCGTGGATGCAGAATGGAGGCGCGGACTTGATGCTCGCGCGTTCAGGGCGACCGATGAACCCTGCGGCCCAGGACATTTTGTTCTACATGTACGCGCCTGACGTGGCGGCGTACCGGGCCGAACTTGAGAGTAAGGGCGTTAAAGTTGGGCCCATTCAGTATCCGTTCTGGTCGCCGCGAGGCGAGTTCCGAATCGACGATCCGGATGGATACACGCTGTTGGTTTCACATGCAGATTGACACAGGCTATCAGCGACCAGCTGCTAGCCGCTAAAAAACGAATTTACCCAGGAGCTAGCTGCTACAAGCCAGCAAACCTGGCTGGATCGGGACGAAGGGAAAACCACCTGTAAACCGATCGTCACCTGAAGTAAAGGAGAATAGAAATTGGCACGATATAAAGGTGCAGTTTGCCGCCTTTGCCGTCGCGAAGGCATGAAATTGTTCTTAAAAGGGGCCAAGTGTTTTACGGACAAGTGCCCCGTTGAGAAGCGCAACTTTGCTCCCGGACAGCATGGCAAGGACCGCAAGGCCAAGGTGATTGGCTACGGTCTGCAGCTCCGCGAGAAGCAAAAGACCAAGCGCATGTACTTCACACTGGAAAACCAGTTCCGCAATTACTTTGAAAAAGCCGCGCGCAAACCGGGGGTAACCGGTGAGCTGCTTCTGCAGCAACTGGAACGGCGTCTGGACAACGTGATTTACCGGCTGGGGTTTGCCACGTCACGCCGGCAGGCACGGCAGCTGGTCCGCCACGGACACATTGACGTGAACGGCAGGCGCGTGAACATTCCGTCCTACGAAGTGAGCCAGGGCGATGAGATCCAGGTTCGCGATAAAGCCAAAAAGTTTACGACCGTGGAAGGCGCACGCGAGTTCTCCAGTCATCAGCCAGTGGTGGCCTGGCTTGAAGTGGATCGCGACAACCTGAAGGGCCGCGTGCTGTCATTGCCGAAACGCGAAGACATTGCAACGCCGGTGAACGAACAGCTCATCGTCGAACTGTACTCGAAGTAAGAATCGGGCTGGCAGTAGATGGAATCAAATCAAGCGGAACGAAAATGCCCTAAGTGTGGCGGCGACATGGAAGTGGGCTTCATGAGAGACCGCTCCCACGGCGCAGCCAGCAGGGCTGCTGAATGGGCTGAAGGCGTCCCCGAAACCACGTGGTTCGGTCAGATCAAGATGGGTGATGCACTCCGGTATCAGGTGGAAGCGTTCCGCTGTGAGAAGTGCGGTTTCCTGGAACAGTACGCCGTGGGGCCGCCCAAGACAGGAATTTTCAGTTAGTTTGCAAGTGCAGTAAACAATTGCCCGCACCAGATCAGCCTTTCGCCAAAAGCGCATGAGCCAAACGGAGCGGAATTGAAAGGAAAATAAGGAAATGGTTCTTTGGAGAGGGTTTCAGAAACCGAAGCGTCTTGCGACCGATACTGAGACGCTAACTGATAAATACGGACGTTTTTACGCACAGCCGTTTGAACGCGGCTTCGGCACCACCATCGGCAACGCGCTCCGGCGCGTGCTTCTGTCATCGATTGAAGGCGCTGCCGTGACTGCGGTGAAAATTGAAGGCGTGCTGCACGAATTTCAATCCATCCCCGGCGTGGTGGAAGACGCCACTGACATCATCCTGAATCTCAAGCAGATTCCGTTCAAGCTGAACGGTGACGGTCCGAAGGCAATTTACCTCAAGACCGACCAGCCCGGCGTCATCACGTCCGGCATGGTTGAGGCCGACGGTGATGTGGAAGTGCTGGACAAGAACGTGTACATCGCCACCGTGTCCGAAGGCGGCAAGCTGGACATGGAGATGCGCCTGAAGCGCGGACGCGGCTATGTTTCAGCCGACAAGAACTTTGATGATGATCTGGGCCTGGGATTCATTCCGATTGACTCGGTGCATTCGCCCGTGCGCAAGGTGAATTACACGGTTGAGGCTGCCCGCCTGGGACAGATCACCGACTACGACAAGCTGGACATTGAAATCTGGACCAATGGCTCCATTGCTCCGGCGGACGCGCTGGGCCTGGCGGCCAAGCTGCTCAAGGACCACATGACCATCTTCATCAACTTTGAAGAGGAGTTGGAGAGCGAGGCGCGTGGCGAAGAGAAGCCCCAGATCAAGAATGAAAACCTGAACCGCTCGGTTGAAGAGCTGGAACTTTCCGTGCGCAGCTACAACTGCCTGAAGAACGCGAACATTCAGACGATTGGCGAGCTGGTGCAGAAGACGGAAGCGGAAATGCTCAAGACCAAGAACTTCGGCCGCAAGTCGCTCAACGAAATCAAGGAAATTTTGGCTTCGATGGGTCTTTCGCTCGGCATGAAGATCGACGAGCAGGGGAACGCGGTTCCCGGTCCGACCAGCCAGATGCCTTCGCCCACGATGGCTTCTCTGGGCGGAGTGGAAGACGGCGGAGACGGGCAGGAATTTTAGACCATTTGGTAATTGGGAAATCTGGTGATTGGGTAATTGAAATTCCCAATTCCACCCAATTACCAAATTACAAAATTACGCAATTACCAAATCAAGGATTTAGCCATGCGTCATCGTGGAGCAGTAAAGAAACTTGGACGTAACACCAGCCATAGGCGCGCGTTGCTGCGCAACCTGGTAACGTCGCTCATCATGGAAGAGCGGATTGAGACAACGCCGGCGAAAGCCAAGGCCATGCGGCAGCACGTGGAAAAGATGATCACGCTGGGCAAGCGGGGCGATGTTGCCGCGCGACGCCTGGCGGCTGGTTACCTGATGACGCGTGACTCGGTAGACCGTCTGTTTGATACTGTGGCGCCCCGTTTCGGCGACCGCAACGGCGGATATGTGCGGATCATTCACAAAGGCTGGCGCACGGGCGATGGAGCGGAAACCTGCTTTATCGAACTGCTGGGCAGCGAAAAAGTGATTGAAGCCAAACGCGCCAAGCGGGCGGAAACCCGTGCCAAGCGGCAGGAAGAGATCCGCAAGCAGATGGAAGAAGAACAGCAGGCCGCAGCTGCAGAACAGCCTGGCGGCGGCGAAGAAGAAAACAAGTAGCTATTCAGTCATTCACATACTTGACCGCGTCCTCTCAGGGACGCGGTTTTGTATTTGCGGGCACTGCGGCGACGAGGGGAGCGACACAAGGAGAAAGCTGTTCCGGATAGAAAAGATCTGCGGGCGGCACATCATTGCCGGCGTCGCGAATGCGCAGAGTCCAGTGATGAGGCCCTTTCTTAACTGCAGGCGTGACGAGCGAAAGCATGTAACCGCTGGTCGCTGCCTCCGGCCAATCCGAATTCATGATGCCCATTAACGTGCCACCGGTGGAATTGGCGAGAGTGATCAGTCGATCACTGAAGCTTTCAGGTACCAGCCAGGCTGCGAAGAGCCGTGATGCGTCATTGGCCTGTGCAGCCACTGGAGGAAGCAGGCCTGCGAGCAACTGGAGGCGCGTGCCCCGGGCCCGAAATTCCCGGCGCAGTTGCGTAAATGCCCGCTTACTC
This sequence comes from Candidatus Angelobacter sp., assembly GCA_035763445.1. GTDB lineage: Bacteria > Acidobacteriota > Terriglobia > Terriglobales > Acidobacteriaceae > Angelobacter. The sequence continues at coordinate 5,534 of DASUBD010000181.1, read as the reverse complement.
TCGTGCTCATTGCCGCTGGTGACCAGAAGAATTGTGTCTCCGGGTTGATGAGATCCGAAAATACCGAGCGCTCGCTCCAGAGCGTGATGAAGATCCACGCCAGATCCAAGCGCACCGGCCTTTTGCACAAGACGATCGACAGATGAGATGAGCTGATCATTATCAGAGATAAAACCGTGCGTAAACACTGCATGCTGAGCCAAGATTCCAACTGCCACAGGCATGCCGGGCGGCGCCTGATCCACAAGTTGGGCGACATCTTCCAGGGATTTGCGATCAGGGTGGTTGCCGACATCCAGCAACACCAGCACCCGGTTCCTGAAGATGGGCTTGACGCCGGTAATGATCAATCTGGAGTGGCCGAGCGTGGCTTCAAAATCCGCGGGAGTCAGTCCGAAAACAAAAGCCCTGGTATGTGAGTCAAAGGCATTCACCGGCACCTGAGTGGAGCACTGCTGGCCATGAGCGAGCGACGCCAGCATCATTAGAGCAACGAAGGCAAGAAAGTTGATGCGCAACATAACTGCGCATCAGGTTAGCCTTGAATGGCTGTCGTGAACATCGGTAAAAGTGCTGTACGGGCTAAAACCTTAGTTCTGGCCTCCCGGACCCTTCTACTTGGCTGCCGCAGTTGCCGTTGCCTGCGTGGCGCAGCCCGGTAGTTGCTCAGGATAGTAGAGCTTGGGGTGACGCCCTTCAATGGGGGCGGAATCACTCAATTTAAGTTTCCATTTTTTGGGGAAACGACGTGCGTTGGGGATTTGAACGCCCAGCATGTATCCCTTCCACGGGAAGCCGAAGAGATGTTCTTCATAGACGGTGTATGAGCCCCCGGTCTTTGAAGTGAGGAGATCAAAGGTGGCTTTTTCCCGCTCATGATTGCTCCACATGAAGTCGCGATTTACGCGGCTGAAAGGCTGGCGCAGCATTACGGCCAGACGGGTGCCAGAGCGGAGGAATTCTTTTTCCAACTGGTCAGCCGAGCGATGGCTGGCATCGTCAAAGGGATCACCGACCAGCAGGATAGTGTCTCCGGGTTCATGCTGACCAAACTGCTGGAGAGCCTCATGCAGAGCGTCATAGAGCGCGACGTGCTTACCCATGGCACTGGTTTGTTCGATCACGGTATTGATTTCGGCAGTGCGTTCCTTTTCATCAGAGCTGAAATGTTTCGTGAAGATGGCACGATCGGCATAGATGCCGTAGGCGATCGGTTTTCCATCTTCAGCCTCGCGCGCCATCTTGGTAATGGTTTTCACCTGATAGTCGAGTTTGTCATTCGACTGAATGCCATCGGCCTCAAGAAGGACGAGGAGACGGTTGGAAAATTTGTGCTCCGCGCTTACAACTGGAAGCGCCATTGAGCCGCTCTGGGCACTGAAGTCAGCAAGCTTAAGGTTGTCGATCTCCTGGCCCGTCTCATGGTCAATCACGGGGACTACGATATACGTTGTGCATTCCTGGGCCACGGCCACGGAGGAAAGCAATAAGAGGGAGAGCCAGAGGGATCGCATATGAACATCCTCACAAGCAAACGATTGTGGCGTATTCCGGGCGGGAGTGCAAGCGTCGAGACCGACAGTAGTCAGCGGCAAATGTTGCTATCAGGTTAAGGTGCGTACACCAGAGCAGCGGCTACAATCCCGGCATCATAACGAATATGACCGACTACACCAGGCTTCCCATTGGCCCAGATGCGCCGCAGCGCGTGAACGCCGTGATTGAGATACCCAAAGGCTCGGTGAACAAATACGAGTACGACAAAAAGCTTCATGTGTTCCGCCTGGACCGGACTCTGTTTTCTCCGGTGCATTATCCGGGAGATTACGGCTTCATTCCGGGCACCCTGGGCGATGATGGCGATCCGCTGGACGTGCTGGTGCTGCTGGAATCGGCAACATTCCCTGGATGCCTGATGGAAGTGCGCCCAATCGGCGTGCTGCGCATGCTGGACCAGGGAAAAGGTGACGAGAAAATTCTGGCCGTGGCGGAAAGTGATCCCGTCTATCGCGAGGTGAAGGATTACCCGCAGATGTTTACGCACACGCTGCGCGAGATTGAGCATTTCTTCTCGGTCTACAAGAGCCTGGAAGGCAAGAAGACGGAGATTGCGGGCTGGGACGGAGTAGAGGTGGCAAAAAGAATTATCCTCGAGGGACAAAAGAGACTGGCACTGGGATCCAGTTAGAAGAACCACATCCGACAATCTACAGCGGAGCGTGGCGGGCTGTATGATTTTGCTTTCAATTTCAGAACAGGAAGGACAGCATGGCCGTTCCCGTATTGCTTCCCACGAAAGCGCAGGATGAAACCTTTGGCGGCGTAACGTACCACGTACAGGGCGAACTGGTGCCCGCGCTACATATTGAACTGGGTTCGGTGCCGGTTTTCTTTGAACATCACATACTCCTGTGGAAAGATCCCGCCGTGCAGATCGGGGTGAAGTCACTGGCCGGGGCGTTCAAACGCGTGCTTTCAGGAATGCCCGTGTTTATGACGGAAGCGCGAGGCCCGGGAAGGATTGCTTTCAGCCGTGACGGTGCGGGACATGTCTTTGGGATGCATCTGCGCCGGGGTGAAAGCATTGACATGCGGGAGCACCAGTTCCTGGCAGCAACTTCCCACGTTGATTACACCTTTACGCGCGTGCGCGGCGTGGCCAACATGCTGATGGGCGGAAGCGGATTCTTCATTGACCAGTTCACTGCGAACACCGATGACGGAATTGTCTGGGTGCACGGGTACGGAAATGTTTTTGAGGTAACACTGCAACCGGGCGAGCAGATTGACATTGAGCCGGGCGGGTGGGTCTTTAAAGACCGATCTGTGCGCATGGACACGCAGTTTCAGCGGTTGAGTACGGGACTGTTTGCGAGCGCAGGGCAATTGGTGTGGAACCGGTTTACCGGGCCGGGAAGAGTGGGAATCCAGTCAATGTATTTGCATTTGCCGACCGAGGAGTGAGGGCAGCATTCAGCACTCAGCAGTCAGCCCTGGAACATTGTTGCTAAATCAACACGACCTCTTCGACTGATGCAACTGGATTTTCTTTTAGAATCTCGTGGGCTCCCGCGGACCAAAGCGGAGCAGGTCCCTCACCTCCGCGAAAACAAGGCGTAGAAAATGTTAAGCCCGCAGGTGGCGTCGGTTCGGGATGACGTCTTCATGGGGACGGGTTCTTTACGCTTCCGCGGACTTATTTCGTTACCAGCTTCTGCTTTTCCAAAATGCTTATCAGCCGGTCGACCCAGGCTTGGTCGATGTCGATGAGATATTCGGCGGAGAGCAGGTCCGCGATTTCGGCTGTGCTGCGATGGCCGTCCATGAAGTTGATGGCTTCAAAGCTGATCAGGCCGAAGTTTGGTTTGGTGGCGAGCCCTTCCGAGTCGCTGGCGAAGCGGGTTTGTTGTTCGGCGAGCCAGGTGGCGTCTTCGGGGCTCAAATTTTCGTAGGCGGACGCATCGAGAGGCAGAAGAAGGTTAGCACGGCTCGGACCGGCGGAGTTCATGCGGGATATTGCCGCTATCGTCTGTGATCGGTCTGTGCGGGAATGAGCCCGGCAATCGTCTCCATTCAGGCTGGTCACGCAAGTGTTGCTGAGGGTGAAGTCCTCAACGTTGTGCCGGCTGGAGACGCGGAGACTCCCCGCCTGCCTTTCAAATTCAGCCTCATTGAGTTTGATTCTGCGGATCGAAGCCTGGTTCACCGGAACAGCCCTGTCGACAGCGAGGCGGCGACTGAGTTCCTGGATCCGCGCAGCTACTGTTCCCGTCTGTAGACGATCCCAGGCTTGCGCATCGGCCGAAGCGAGCCAATATGCGGCTGCACTGGCGAACGTGCCCACGCGCCGGAACTCGCTGGCATCGGTCTTGTCGATCTTGTCTTCGCTGGTGTGGTGGGTCCAGTCAGGATCGTGACCAAGCATGGTGGCGGGAATGCCGAGGCCGAGAAAGACGTCATGATCGCTGCCTTGAGCATAGGGAATCGCTTCCGGAAGCCAATAGTTACGTGTGCCTGTTGGCGCATAGAGGTTGGCTTCGCGTGTTTGTGCGAGAACATCAGTCAGTAAGCCATCCAGAAAGGAGGGAACTGAATCGGGTGACTTGGTGAAGTAAAACCGCGAATTGGTCTTGACTGTATCTTCACCGACCATATCCATGTTGATGTTGGCAACGATGCAAGACTTGCCGGCATGAACCGCATACGTCGGCTGCTTACGGGGATCGTCAAAAGAGGACGGGTTGCAGCTGCGCGCCTCCTGATGATTGCTCACATAAGCCAGTGTGCCGAAGTATTCCGGCACCCACATGAAGTGAATGGTGATTTTGGGGGCAGCGAGCTTCTTGTCCCAAATGAGCTTCTGCAAGGTGCGGACAGCTTCCATCATGGCGCCGGAGCCGGAGGCATTGTCATTGGCGCTCCACTTGGGGTGATCGAGATGACCGGTGATCAGGACTTCCTGTTCCGGGTGTTCGGTGCCGCGGATGTAGGCATGAACAAGTGTCAGCTTGCCCGGGGCGAGGCTGGCATTGATGTTCCCGTGGACCCGCACTGCGCCGGTCTTCATCAGCGACTTGAGCATGCCATATTGATTGCGCGAGATCTGGAATCCGCCGCTGGTTTTGTCCCGTTCTTCCGCCCGCGGCCAGATCCCGTTGTAGCGAATCATATCCGGATGATCGGGCCTGTCGGCCGCGTCAGGATAGATCACGACGCCAACGGCGCCATGTTTCAGCACCGCCTGTCGCACAACGTTGGCTGCGTAACCTGAAGCCAAAGCAACTTTGCCGCGGAGGTCCTTGTCTTTGTAATCGGCGTCTCTGGTGCCGGTGCCCACGTCCACGAGTTCACCTGTCCAATCGCCGCTTTTAGAATAGGTGGAAACGCACATAGGGACTTCGGAATAGCGGCACAGCAGGATGGGCTTGAAATTCTTCACATCGCCCACACTCTCAACCCAGAGCTCCCCGGATCGCATGTCCCATCCCATGGGAGAAATGTACGTGCCGTACTTCGTCTTTCCGTCAGACAGGAATTGCTCAAGGAAAACCAGAATCTGGTGATTCTTCAATTGCGTCTCGACAACCTCATGGGCTACGGCGGCCATCATGGGGCTGCCCTGAATGCGGTGGTACTCCACGATGCGGCGGGTATTTTCCTGCGCAGCTTCGCCTGAATACTCATTGGCAATGGCGTCAAAAGTTTTTTGATCGACCAGATGTTGCGCGAACGCACTCAGAGATATACAGAGACACAGCAAGCGCAGGAAAATTTTCATGCGCAAGAGAGTACAGGAAGATCAGCGATTAGGAAACAGGCGGAGTGGCACCGGGATGGAGGGTCACGGCGGCAATCGCGTGCAGCGCGTGATCCAGAGCCGGAGTCACTGTGCCGGCGGCGTCAGAGTGGCGAGAGCCGGAGAGCCAGAGCAGAGCGAACGAAGTAACCACCCAGAGCAAGGCAACGACAAAAACGTATCGATTCAGACGGGCCACACGGCGTTTGTGGTCAGCAATCCTCTTATGCATCAGTAT
>DASUBD010000180.1:0-13122 GCA_035763445.1 Candidatus Angelobacter sp. | reverse complement strand
AGTAGTGTAGGTGTTTCCCGGCAGATCGGTTGTTCCAATGTACCGGACACCGAATGTGTTCCACAGGTCCCAACCCATATTGTTGGAGAGGTCATAGAAGTGTCCGAGCCACCATTTAGAAAACGCGGGCATGGTGTCTGTTCCACCGTTGCCTTGTTGGAAAGACTGAATCGCTGAGATGTTAGCGAGCCATTCACTATCGCTCAATGGACCCGGAGGAGAATCGAGCCCGCCCCAGAAGAGGTCTCCAAAAGTGACGCTGGCAAACCCATGCGGGCTGAATTGTATTTTGCCGGCTTTCATATCCGTGATGAAGGTTGCGCGTGCCGGATCGCCGGGCGGCAAGAAGTCGAGATACCCTGAAACAGTTACTTTCCATGGGCCGCCGGTACCATCTGCGGCTACGTTGCCGGTAAGAGTCGTATTATACATTTCCTTGATGCGAGTGGGGAAACCTGTATCCACGTTGTGGTCCATGCGGAGAGCCCAAAATCGCGGATAACCGCGCAGCGCAAACGGCTTGCGCGCTGCCCAGACGACGGACCGCCAGAAGAGATCATCTACCCCCATAAGGAAGCCAAAACGGTCCGCCTGAAGATAGTCCATGGTTCCGAAGTTCACCGCTCGACCAGCCCCGAACGTCGTGGCCAAAATAAGGGGATCATTGCCAAGCCTGGCGATAACCGTGCCTGAGCCAGTCTGAAGCACTGTGGCAGTGGCTGTTTGCTGAACCCCATTCTGGTCAACGTGGAAGTTGTAGATAAAATCGCCCGGGCCCTCTAACGTCTTTAGCTGCAGCCCGGCGATATAGTGCGGCGTTGCGCCACTAGGCGCGAATGTTGCGGGAACTGTAATGGACGTGGATGCTGTCCCGAGCGTCGAGCCGGTTGCCGCGAAAATAGCCTGAATGTGCGGATTGGTCCCGATCGCCGTATCGGAATCGAGATTTACGAATCCCGTTCCGCCCTGGACGGCCGACATGATGGCGTTCTGCCATGTTGCCGACAGAGACAGGCCCTTGTGGGCCGCAATGATCAACTGCCGCGAGCTCAGATCTGCGGGTGGCTGTACCTGGGAAACATCAAATACCTGGTACGGGATCTGGAAATTTTCAAAGTAGCGTTCCGCGTATCGCTGGTATTGGCCGGGAGTGGAAGTGCTGGTGTTGTAACCACTCGTATTAGAGGAATTTACCAGTACGGCAACTGTCAGGTTAAAATTCTGCCCAAGAGCGGCCGTTGGTCCAGCAATCAAACCGAAAACGATGATCGCCAGAAAAAGTGTTCGTAAACGCATTGTGGCTACCTCCACCTCAAAGGTGTGTTCAATAAACCGGCTCTCGGTTTTTGCCGGTACGGCTGCGATAAACACACTACCCGGGCAAATTGCTTGATATCGGCAATGCACGGCATGTGCCGAACTCTTCCCTCGATATAAGCGCGGAAGTTGAAGCCTGCGTCCGTTGCTATCAATGTGAAAAGGAATGAGTTGGTGTAGCTGGATTGCCCAGATCTGTATAGGGATGAAGAGGGGTCATGCGCAGAAGGTGCTTGACGGTGAAAACACGTGCACATTCGGTGAGTTGATTTTCATTTTCTCATTTTCAAGGTCGCACTCAAGAGCAAGAAGCCAAACCCTTTATGCCGCTCGAATACGACTCGGACCCCCCAATAAGTAAGACAAAAGGCAGCTTCCCTGGGACTTATGTGAAAATGCGTGCGTATGGCACGTTTCGTGCAATCATCAGGTTGATCTTGGAAGGCGAGCCATACCTAAAATGAACAGCAATCCAGTGTTGGTTACCGGCGCGGCAGGGTTTATCGGATTCCACGTGTCGCGGCGCTTAATGGAGCAGGGAAGAGCTGTGCTCGGGGTTGATAACCTGAGCCCTTTTTATGATGAAGGCCTGAAGGCAGCACGACTTCAGATTCTGCGGCAAAATTCCAGATTTAGCTTTCTAAAAATTGATATTGCCGACCTTCCATCGGTTGAGAAGCTGTTCGCGCAGCACGAATTCGGCGAAGTAATCCATTTGGCCGCCCAGGCCGGAGTTCGGTATTCTCTCGAAAACCCGCATCTCTACGTGCAAAGCAATGTGGTTGGCTTTGTCAATCTCCTTGAATCGGCACGCAAAAAGAACACACCCCACTTTGTGTTCGCCTCATCGAGTTCAGTGTACGGCGCCAACAAGAAAATCCCCTTCGCGGAAAAAGACAACGTTGACCACCCGGTAAGTCTCTATGCGGCAACCAAGAAAAGTGACGAGCTAATAGCCCACGTATACGCGCAGCTGTACGGAATGCCTTTAACCGGGCTGCGCTTCTTCACTGTCTACGGGCCGTGGGGCCGTCCCGATATGGCACTCTTCAAGTTTTGCAAATCCATCATTGAAGGCGCCACGATTGAGGTGTTCAACAATGGAAAGATGCTGCGCGATTTTACTTACATTGACGATATCGTGGAGGGAGTCGTTCGCACAATGGAACGGCCCCCACTGGCGACCGAGGGCGGGGCGGACGGTTCACAAGCCCCATACCGCATCTACAACATCGGCAATAATCAGCCTGTGGAACTGGCACGATTAATTCAAGTGCTGGAGCAGAAGATTGGAAAGAAGGCTGTGATCAAGATGCTTCCCATGCAGCCCGGAGATGTGCCAGCTACTTATGCGGACATTGATGAGTTGTCCGCGGTCACGGGATATCGCCCGCATACGCCCATTGAGCAGGGAGTCGAACGTTTTGTGGACTGGTACATCAGCCACTACAAGATCGAGCTCAAGGCCGCGCCGGCGCAGGCATTGCGTTAGCCTCAGCGGCGATTGCTTGTTTGAAGTAATCGAGGGACCGCTCCAATCCTTCGGGCAATTGAATCTTTGGCTCCCAGCCCAGCAGACGTTTTGCCTTGCTGATGTCAGGGCAGCGTTGCTTCGGATCGTCCTCGGGAAGGGGCAAAAAGGTGATTTTGCTGCTGGATCCGGTCACGCGCAAAACTTCGTGTGCGCATTCAATCATCGTGAATTCGTTAGGATTGCCAATGTTAACCGGCAGATGCTCCTGGCTGCGTGAGAGACGCAGGAAGCCTTCAATTTCGTCACTGACATAACAGAAGCTTCTGGTTTGTGTTCCGTCACCGAAGACAGTGAGATCGTCGCCCTGCAGTGCCTGTTTCATGAAGTTGGAAATGACGCGACCATCGTTCAACTGCAGCCGCGGCCCATAGGTGTTGAAAATGCGCACAATCCGGGTATTCACGTTGTGGTAGCGAAGGTACGCCATGGTTGCTGCTTCTGCGAATCGCTTGGCTTCGTCATACACTGAGCGCGGACCGATAGAGTTGACGTTCCCCCAATACGACTCGGTTTGCGGATGGATATGCGGGTCGCCGTAACACTCACTGGTGGATGCCAGGAGGAACCCGGCTTTGTATTTGCGTGCAAGTTCCAGCGCATTGAAAGTGCCGTAACTGCCCGCCTTCAACGTTTCTACACCATGCTGCATGTAGTCGACAGGGCTTGCCGGCGAGGCAAAGTCAAAGATGAAATCCACGGGTCCCAGGTCAAACCGCTCTGAAACATCGAGCTCATGGAACTCAAAGCGGCTTTCGTTCGCGAGAGGAGCCAGGTTGGCCTTGCGTCCGGTCAGCAGGTTATCAACGCAAACCACTGACCAGCCATCAGCTACGAGCGCTTCACATAAATGAGAGCCGAGAAAGCCGGCACCGCCTGTCACCATTGCGCGCATGAGTCTGCTATGTCCCCCAATGCTTAAGTTTTCCGTTTACTCCTGCGGGCTGCCAAAGCCCGCTCCTGTAGTGTTCCTGCATTTGTGTGGCCACCTTTTCTGGGGACAGGGTATGACCATAACATGCAAATGTTTGCAGCGGGCTGCAAGTAGACGCGTGATTCATTCTTTACTGATACCAGTCATGCCAGTGTAAGTTCTTTTGTTTCATATGTCATCAGTCCAGCACCTTGGCTGTCAACGTGCATTGATTTGGGTGATTCTTTGTGGGCCGGCGCACCTGGTTGGAACTATGCGTCAGGATCCCAGCGGGAGACGTGATGGAGAAAATTACGGTCGTTGGTTCAGGGTATGTCGGGTTGGTGGCAGCCGCATGTCTGGCAGAGTTAGGCCACTCAGTGATTTGTGTGGACAATGACTTGAATCGTGTGGCCACGCTGCAAGCGGGTGAGGTGCCTATCCACGAGCAGTTCCTGCCGGAACTGTTGCAGCGCCACCGTGGCAGACGACTGGAGTTTTCCAGTTCGCTCCCCGACGCCGTGGCTGCAAGCTCTGTGATCTTTATCGCGGTGGGGACACCGCCGAAAGACAACGGAGAAGCCGATTTGTCGTACGTAGAATCCGTTGCGCGCGAGATTGCCCATAACCTGAACGGCTACAAAGTCATTGTCGAAAAGAGCACCGTACCGGTTTATACCAATGAGTGGATCCGGCAAGTGCTGAATCTCACGGCCGGACCCCATGCCGACTTTGATGTAGTTTCCAACCCTGAGTTCCTGCGTGAGGGCACGGCAGTTACAGATTTTCTCTATCCCGACCGCATTGTGGTTGGGGCAGACTCTGAGCGGGCCGCCACGTTGCTCAAGTCCGTTTACGCACCCATCATGAACGGCTCTTATTACCAGAAAACCGATCGAATTCCGGAACCGGACTCAGCTCTGATTCCTCCACCCCTGATTCTTACGGCAGCCAAGAGCGCAGAACTGATCAAGCATGCTTCGAATGCATTTCTGGCCCTGAAAATCTCATTTATCAATGCTGTGGCAAGTATTTGCGAAGAAGTGGGAGCCGATGTTCAGCAGGTGGCGAAAGGCATGGGCAGTGATTCGCGCATCGGTCCGCAGTTCCTGCGCGCGGGCCTCGGCTATGGCGGATCGTGCTTTCCTAAAGATGTTTCGGCGTTTCGTGCCGTAGCTCGCGAATGCGGTTATGAATTCGACCTGCTCGACGAAGTCATGCGGATCAACGAAGATCAGCGCACACGATTCCTCAAGAAGATCAGGACTGCCCTGTGGACATTGAAAGGCAAAAAGTTGGGTGTGCTGGGGCTGGCATTCAAGGGAAAAACCGATGATATCCGGGAATCGCCCGCGATTGCGCTGATCCAACAGCTTCTGGCGGAAGGAGCCCGTGTGACCGCGTATGATCCTGCCGCCATGTCCCGGACGAAGGAGGTACTGCAGGACAAAATCGGCTACGCAGAGAGCCCATACGATGTGGCAGAGGGCGCTGACGCGTTGCTGATCCTCACTGATTGGGAGGAGTTCGCCAAGCTCGATCTCAAACACCTTCGCGAACTGCTTCGGTATCCCATCATCCTTGACGGCAGAAATCTGTATTCCAGCGAAGTCATGGAACAGTATGGGTTTATCTATGTGAGCGTTGGGCGCAAGCCGCTGGCATTGCGACAGCTGGCAAGGATGGGTTGATGTGCCCATCAAAACTCGGGAGCAGGGATGAAACTGGAATCCGTCATTGTGAAACCATTTTCACCTCTTAGCTTCAGAGCTCGGGATTTCGCATTGCAAACGGACGTAAGTAATTGAATTGAAAGGGATAGATACCACTCGTTTGGAAGGGAAGTTGCTCTTTGGCATGGTGCAAGAAATTGCTAATGTGAGCCGCAACTCAACCATGAGTTCGAGGCGGAACTGAATGTATTCAGCCTTTTTCGGACTACGACAAGAACCATTCCGGCTCACGCCGGACCCTCGCTTTTTGCATTTGGCGGAGGCACATCGTGAAACGCTGCGTGCCATGCTTGAGGGGGTAACGTACCGCAAGGGGCTGCAGGTGGCAGTGGGGCCAATCGGGACGGGAAAAACCACGTTGCTCTACTGTCTTCAGCATATTTTGCAGCACGAATCCACTCCAGAGCGCCCCATCCGTTCAGCGTTTATCGTAAACCCCACGCTGACGCCGAGTGAACTCTTTGAGATGCTGTTCGATGAGTTGGAAATCACGCAGACGGCGGCGACAAAGCCCGCTCGCTTGCGAGCCTTGCATGAACTTCTTCTTGATTCCCACCGGCGCAATGGAATTGTGCTGATCATCCTGGATGAGGCGCATCTTCTTTCGCCGGAGTTGCTGGAAGAAGTCCGTTTGCTGCTTAACCTGGACAATTATCCGGTGAACGTTCTGCAATTGATTCTCTGCGGACAACCGGAACTGGTACCGCTACTGATGAAGCCAAACTTTGCCGCGTTGCGGGGGCGCGTGGCGGTAGTTTCCAAGCTGCGCACTCTCACCCTGCCGGAGACGCGCGCTTATATTGCGGAACGTCTGCATGTTGCCGGCTATCGCGGTGACATTCCATTCAACACGGCCGCAATAGAAGAAATTTTTCAGAGGACAAGCGGAACGCCCAGGCTGATCAATCTACTGTGCGACCGAGTTCTTACTGCCGGCTGCAAGAGACAGCTGCGGCGGATCTCCCCGGACCTTGTAGTAGAGGCGGTAGATGGGCTAACGCTGGCTGCTGATCCGCTGGCGAATGCAGCAGATCCTGCCGCCACAGCATTTGGATAACGAATCGGTGAGAAAGAGAAAACGGCAATTCTTTTATGAGTAGATTCTTCAATGAAACGCGCAAGGCATTGCAGCAGGAGCGTAAAGCCTCTAATGGGTCGGGCACATTCAGTGTAGACCTGCAGGAGGCGATTAACGAGCTCAAGAGCGGCATGGAAAATGAAGTCCATCCTGCCGCCGGAACAAATCCGCCCCAGGTGATTCCCATCCTGAGCGCCCTGGAGCGGACGACAGAAGTCAGCACGCAGATTGCGGCTGCCCGCCTGGAACTGTGCCGGCGAATTCGCCTGCCCCGGGGCGAGGAAAGGCTGTTTTCCACCGCGCAATACAACCGGTCGATGCAGGCCGCTGTAGAAGGCTATCGGACCCTGCGTACGCGCCTGGTGAAGAGACAAACCGAAAAGGGTACCAGGTCACTTGTGATCAGCAGTGCAGCCCAGGGAGAAGGCAAATCCCTGACCAGCATGAATCTTGCTTTGTGCTATGCCAATATCCAGAACTGGCCCGTCTTGCTGGTTGACGCTGATCTGCGCACCCGGGGCTTATCAAGACTTATGGGAGATCCCGAGTCTCCAGGCCTGGCACAGATTCTTGAGACTGGTTGCTCATATGACTCGGCCGTTCTTGCCACTGATATTCCCAACCTTTACGTGCTTCCGGCCGGAGAATCATCCTGTCCTCCACCGGAGCTGTTTTCCGGGTCGCGCTGGAAGGAGTTCATTGGCTGGTGCAGTGAAGCAGTGCGGCTGGTCATTGTGGACACCCCGCCCGTGCTTGATTTGACGGACTTTGAGCTGATTACCGCGGCTTGTGAAAGCGTGCTGGTCATTGTGCGGGCCCGCACAACCAACAAGGAATCTCTCATACGTCTCAGAAATCAACTTGATTTCAGTAAAGTGGTGGGAGTGGTGGTGAACTCGGCTGAGCCGGACCATCGAGGCAACTCCTATTACTACGGCTACGGCAACGTGCCGCTGAAGCCTTAGCAAAAGCCGATTTCATGAAGCACAGTGGCTGAACAGAAATGGTCTAATCTTCGGTTCGGTGCGCCTCAATCAGCATGAATTCGCTCCAGTGCTTCCCATCTTCGGATCTCTCTCCCTGCCAGGTGAAGTGCGCCCCGGAGACAATTCTGTATGTAGCACGTGTATAAGCATGACCGGCCGCTGGCTCTTTGAAGGCATAGGTGATCGTTTGGTTGTTGAATTTCACTCCGCCCAGTTCTTCTGAGGTAAGGTCTGTCCAGACACCCGTGAGTGCGTTTAACCATCGAATGTTCCACGCCTTCTTTTTCAGGTCGAAGGAACGAAAATTCATTCCGAGCACAATGAGTTCTCCGGAAGCAGCCATCATTCGGTACTCATCCGCAATGACGTGTCCGTCCAGAATAAAACGGCCGAGCCACACCCCTTCGAACGTCTGGTATTCACCGGTTTCTGACTTCAATTTTGCTTTGCAACGCCATTTGCCAATCAGAAAAGCAAACCGGGAAAGCTCTGCGGACAAATTCGGTTGAGATGTACCAGATTGGTAATCGAGCCGCTCCATGGAAACTCAACCTCCACATGGCCGAATTTACAGGAATAGCGCGGTCAGTTGCCAGCCGCTAGTTTGGTTCTGATCTACTTCGAGCCTTTGCCGATCAGAACAACTTTGGCGGTTTCTATGATGATGGTGAGATCAAACAGCACGGAAAGATGCTTGATGTAGAAGAGGTCATATTCAAATTTGGTCCTGGCTTGCTCCAGGCTGGCGCCGTAAATGTACCGGATCTGCGCCCATCCGGTGAGGCCGGGACGAACGCTGTGACGCTGGTTGAAGAAGGGGATTTCGCGATCGAGCATTTCACAGAAGTACGGAACCTCAGGGCGGGGACCTACCAGACTCATCTCTCCGCGGAGAATGTTGATGAGCTGCGGCAGTTCATCAAGCCGGAACTTGCGGATGATGGATCCAACACGCGTAATCCGGGGATCGCCGTCTGCCGTCCAACTCGGCTTCTCATTGGCCGCGGTTACGCGCATGGAGCGAAACTTCAGGATCTTAAAGATGTGTCCCCCCAGCCCGACCCGGTCCTGCTTGAACAACACTGGGCTTCCATCCTCAAGCCAAATTGCGATAGCGACCAGCGCCATCAAAGGCAGCGTGAGAGCGATGAGCAGAGCAGAAACCACAATATCGGTAAGCCGCTTCACAGCGACCATCATGTGGGATTTGTGAAATCCGTCAGACATGAACAGAGAGCTTGGGCGTAATTCGTCGAGTGAGACGCGGCCGGTGAGGCGCTCATAAGCCGAGCGTGCGTCTTCAATGGGGAGTCCCTGAAGACGCAGGTTTGCGAGTTCGCGGATAGGCATTACACCTCGCCGCTCAGCCAGTGCTATCACCAGACGATCAATATCTTCCCGGGCAACCAACTCTTCCACCTCAGAGACGCCGCCGATGATTCCAGGGGTGGCAAGGGGCTTGCCTGGGCTGTAGTTACTCTCATCAAGGAAGCCCACAACCTTGTATTGCAACTGCGGCCGGCGCAGGATCTCCTCTGCCAATTTAATGCCATGGCATCCGGTACCCAGAACCAGTAAGCGCTCGAGCGGACGGGCAAAAACCCTGGTTTTTTCCAGCAAGAGTCTCCAAAAGACAATGGCCACCACGGCCAGGAAAGCCCCAATTACGGCGATGCCGCGCTCCAGGCGAATGGCCGGAACGAAGTAGTACAAGATCGAAAGTACGACCAGGGAGATGCCCATTGCAGCCAGAGCGCGGACCAGTTGCAAGCCACGATTGCTTACCACCCGAACTTCATAGACTTCGCTGTAATAAAGCGAAAGCTGGCAGGTGAGGGTCATCAGCATGAATCGCAGCCAGTTCCCGGGATGAGAAAGGTAATCCTGAACGGTGAAAAGATGATGAAACCTTGCCACTGTGGCCAGCACCAGTGAAAGCATGAGCAGTGCGCTTTCACTGAGCGCCAGAATGAGGCTCCGCCGCGGCACATAGTGCGCGCCGATCTTGATCAGTGTCCGTCCATATCCGTTGCGATGTAGCAGTTTGAACCGCTCAAGAGCCGGGTATGTTGCAGCTCCCTCCGCCGTGATTTTTTCCTGTGCAAGCATCTGGTTTCCCTGAGCTGATCTGGTTATTCGGCCAAAACCTGCGCCAGCGCTTCACTCACGTAGAGACTCTGTTCCTGTGTGAGTTCGGGGAAGATGGGCAGGGAGAGCGCTTCTTTTGAGGCCTGTTCTGTGACGGGGAAATCGCCTTCATGGTGGTTCAGGCCGCTATAGATCGGCTGCGTGTGAATCGGAGTCGGATAATAGATCATGGTGGTTACCCCGAGTTCGCCAAGCCGCTTTTGAACTTGATCACGATGTTGCACCCGAATGGTGTACTGGTGGAACACATGATCGCCGAAGCCATTGCGGGCCGGTGTAATCACACCTTTGACTTTCCCCAGCAACCCATCGTAGCGTGAAGCTACCTCGCGTCTTTGGCTGCTCCAGGTGTCCAGATGGCGGAGTTTTACCCGAAGAATGGCAGCTTGCAGCTCGTCCAAACGGCTGTTCCAGCCTTGTTCTTCGCTGAAATATTTCTTGATGCTGCCGTGGGCCCGCAAAGAGATCAGGTGTCGATAGAGTTGGTCAGAGTTGGTGACAACCATGCCGCCGTCGCCATAGCCACCGAGGTTCTTGCTGGGGAAAAAGCTGATGCAGCCCACATCCCCAATGGAAGCAACCCGGCGCCCTTTGTAGGTGGCGCCAATGGCCTGAGCGGTGTCCTCCAGGACTTGCAAGTTGTGTCTGCGGGCCAGAGACATGATCGGATCCATGTCAGCGGCTTGGCCGTAAAGGTGGACCGGAATAATAGCCCGCGTCCGGGGCGTGATCTGGCGTTCGACTGATTCAGGATCGATGTTGAAAGTGCCCGGCTGAATATCCGCGAAAACAGGCTTTGCCCCAAGCATGCTCACTGCGTCGGCAGTGGCGATGAAGGTGAACGAAGGAACAATAACTTCATCTCCTGGGCCGATGCTGCAGGCTCTTAGGCCGAGAATCAGGGCATCTGTGCCGGAAGCCACGCCCACGGCGTATTTGGTCCCGCAATAACCGGCGATTTCAGCTTCCAGAGCCTTTACCTCAGGGCCAAGGATAAAGTGCTGGTTCTCCAGGACTGAATTAATTGCAGTCTGGATCTCATCCTTGATGGTCTGATACTGCGCTTTTAGATCCAGTACTGGCACTTTCATTTGACCTTGAATCGCTGTGGCTGTCGCCATGATTGCCGCAAGACCTCGTTTCAGAAGATTGCTTTTCTTCCCCCTTAACTGCACTCCGGTTTCCAAATCCCAGACGCTAGCAAATGCTTGTAAACAGGGGGGAGACTGCGATCATGGGGCTGTGGGCAACAGGCGGATGAAAACGCTTTCACATGCTGGCACAACTTGGGAACAAACACGTCAAAGGGCACGGAGGTCACCCTGCCAATGCAAACTATTTCACACTGGCATTTGGTCCCAAGCACTGGCTGGAGATGAGCGTCGTTACCGAACGAACAAAGTCACTGGAGGTCCACGCTATAGCTTGTTTTTTGGAGAAGATCGAGCCGACGCATCCTGGTGGCAGCAAAAATGCATTAGGAAAGACCGCTATGAACACTATTGCTCCTACACAAAACATGAGCAGTGCCGACCTGCTCAAGACCAATATTGATACACGTTTCGCAAAAATCGGCATCATCGGGATGGGTTATGTGGGTCTTCCTCTGGCCCTGTTGTTCAGTGAACAGAAGTTTCGCGTTACCGGATTCGATATTGATATTTCGAAAGTCGACGCCCTGAATAGCGGCGGGTCCTACATTGTGCGCATCCCGGCTACGGAGATACAGGCAGCTCAGAAGAACGGCTTCAAAGCAACGTCAGATTTTTCCGTCATCTCAGAGATGGACGTGGTGATGATCTGCGTTCCGACGCCGCTCAATGAACACCATGAGCCGGACCTGAGCTTCATCGTAAAGACCGCTGAAACCATAGCGCCGCACCTTCGGCCGGCGCAGCTCATTATCCTGGAAAGCACAACGTATCCTGGCACCACGCAGGAGTTGCTGATCCCAATCCTCGAAAAGAATTCACGCGGGCTGAAGGCCTGCCGCAACGGTCACGCGGGGACCAATGAATTCTATGTTGCTTTTTCGCCTGAGCGTGAAGATCCGGGCAATGACACCGTGGCGCGGCGCGACATTCCGAAGGTAATTGGCGGCGTGGGCAAGACGGCAACCGAGTTGGCCAGTGCCGTCTATGGAAGCATTTTCAATCGCACAGTACCGGTTTCAGCGCCGGAAGTGGCGGAAATGACCAAGCTGCTGGAAAACATTTATCGCTGCGTGAACATCGCACTGGTGAATGAACTGAAGCTGCTTTGCATCCGAATGGGCATCAACATCTGGGAAGTGATCCAGGCGGCATCCACCAAGCCGTTCGGTTTCCATCCGTTTTATCCTGGCCCGGGCATTGGCGGTCATTGCATTCCTCTTGATCCGTTCTACCTTTCGTGGAAGGCAAAGGAGTACGACTTCCATACACGTTTCATCGAACTGGCCGGTGAAATCAATTTGAGCATGCCTTACCACGTGATCAACTTCACGGCGGAGGCGCTCAACAAACAGAAGAAGACCCTCAACGGCGCCAAAGTACTGGTACTGGGCGTCTCTTATAAGAAAGACATCGACGACTTGCGGGAGTCACCCTCGCTGACGGTGATTGAGCTGTTCCAGCAACGTGGCACACAAGTGTTCTATAACGACCCTTACTTCGCGTATGTGGGCAGGGGACGTAAATACGACCTGCAGATGACCAACACTCCTTTAACTGACCTTGGGCAGTATGACGCAGTGGTAATCGTCACCGATCATTCAGATTATGACTACGAGCGGATCGTGAAGGAATCCAGTCTGGTGATTGACACTCGCAACGCAACGAAGGGGCTCGAAGGCGAGAACATCGTGCGCTGCTGAAGCTGGATGGGCTGAGAAACTGCGGCCCGGCAAGAAAGCCGGTCGTGCTGTGGAACCACACAGGCACGGCCGGCTGAATTTATTGGTGTGAAGACATGGGAGGTTGTTGAATAAAAAAAGCCGGGCGATTTAAATGCCCAGGGCGTAAGAGGAATTTTCATTCTTGCCGGAGAAGTCATATCCAGAGACTTCCAGAGCAATGCCGAACCGGTCATTTGAAGGCTCCCTGTCAATGCGCAGCACTGTGCCGTGCGCGGTCACCAGGACGGGAGCAGGAGCCATGGTGAGTTTTTCCGGAAGAATCAGCAGGCAATCCAGCTCCTGCCCGGTTTCAAGACGGTCACTGCGGGTGACAAAATAAATCCCCCCGGCGCTCACGTTGCGGGTCTCGCCAAAGACCTCAGAAGCGGTATTTGGCAGCTTGATGCGCACCAGGACTTCCATAGGCAGCCGCGGCATCTTGCGACGTTCCACAGGATTCAACGGCATGTACTTTCCTCCAGCACGCGTTTGAGCTAACTACGACATCTGAGGTTGCCTATTCAACAGTCACTGACTTTGC
>DASUBD010000179.1:0-11529 GCA_035763445.1 Candidatus Angelobacter sp. | reverse complement strand
ATCTTCATGGCCAATGCCGGCGGCGCATGGGACAACGCCAAGAAGGTGGTTGAAACTGAGCTGAAGATGAAAGGCACTGACCTGCACGCTGCCACAGTGGTGGGAGATACGGTGGGCGATCCGTTCAAAGACACTTCATCGGTGGCCATGAACCCCATCATCAAGTTCACCACGCTGTTCGGCCTCCTGGCCGTGGAACTGGCCGTGAAGCTTACTGCTGACCAGGGCCCCACCATCAGCTGGGCGCTGGCGATTTTATTCTTCGCCGTGGCCGTCTACTTCGTATGGCGGTCGTTCTACGGCATGCGGATTGGCGCCCAGAAGGCAGCCGAAGCCAAAGCCGCTTAGGAGCAACTCATACTCAACTTTAAGCCCGCCGACGACGGCGGGCTTTTTTGTTGGGGACTACTTATCTTTCGAAAAGCTTGGGCGAGGATGATGCTTTGGCACAACGACTCAAACAGCCGTAAAAGTATTCCGACAACACATTACTCGTGTAGCACAGCCGCCCTCGGCTGTGCTTGGATGGGGTACAAACTGGGCACATGGTTGACAGATCAGACCGGGGACATAGTTGACAAATTGATCGCGCCAGATGGCAGAGGTGCGTAGAAGAAGTACGTTGAGATGTAGGCGGTGTAGTCGAGCAACGGTCTTGATTTTCTGAAGCACTCCATATCTCCGAGGGCCCGGGTTGCCCTGTACTCCTCGCAGTCATCCTGAAGCCGAGTTCCGGTGAACTTTGAAGGGGCACGGATCAGATTTTGTTCGAGCGCAAAGGGCTCCGTTGGATTCAATGATGGCGGCAGCTCAATGCCAACTAATGCACAGCCGAGGGCGGCTGTGCTACACACGGGTTTATAGGGTTCCGCGAAGTTACGGTCCTTATACCAGACTACCCTGGCGGCCTGGGCACAGGTCCCATCGGCACAGGCTCAAGACGCGGTGACGGCCCGATATTTTGCTTCATTTTTTCCTTTACGCGCTTGGCCAGTTTCTCTACTTCATCAGCCTTGCGGATGACATCGAGTGAGAGCGTGTTCTCATTGGTTTTGTCCACCGCGGCTTTGAGTTCGGTGGCCAGTTGGAAAAGCTTTTCGGTGTCGTTCTTGATGTCTTCCTGGCGCTTCTTGTTGGCCTCTTTCATCTGGCGGTACTGCATTTCTTTTTCCTGTTCTGACGGGGAATGCGGCTGCTGAAATTGCCACGCGGCCGCCGGAATGAGAGCAGTGATAACAGTGATGATTAAGATGCCGGTTAGAAATGTTAGCTTCGGGAACACGCAAGCCTCTCTCTCCGCGCTTTCAAAATGATGAGCGTATGACTTAGGGTCTGCGCGGGTGTCTTCATTTGGGATTATAAACAGGCGGCTCGGCTATAATCCGGTCGGGACACCATGGAAGAGCGCTTCGGCAACATCTGGCAACAGTGGCATAACTACCTGGTCGAGTGGACGCGTGACCGAGCGCCCAAGCTCGCGGTCATTCTGGTTTTGGCGTTCATCTTCGTGCGCCTGCTCGGCATCATTACGCAAAAGGTAGTTGCCCTCGCGGAAAAGAACAGCAATCGCGGTCCGGTGCGCGCGCAGCAGGTCAAGACGGTGGCGGGTGTAATTCACAGCGCCGGTGTTTTCTTAATCATATTTTTTGCCTTCATGCAGGTGCTGGACGCTTTCAATTTCAATATTGCTCCCCTGCTGGCCAGCGCGGGCATTGCCGGACTGGCCATTGGATTCGGCGCGCAAACACTTGTCAAGGATGTCATCAACGGTTTCTTCATCCTGGCGGAAAATCAATTCGAAGTCGGCGATACCATCAAGGCCTCCGGCGTCTCCGGCACAGTGGAAGAGATCACCATGCGGCGCACAGTCTTACGCGACGCCGACGGCACATTGCACATCCTTCCCAATGGATCGATCCAGCTTGTCAGCAATATGACGCGAGACTGGTCACAGGTGACGCTCCATGTCTCGGTCGACTACAGTGAGAACAGTGATCGCATTGTCAGTCTGCTGAAGGAAGTCACCGAGTCCTTTTATAACGACAGTACCTTCAAGCAGGAACTTGTCGCTGCTCCGCAGGTACACGGCATTGAACGGGTTCGCGGCATGGAAGTGGATTACCTCGTCACTGCCAAAGTGCGGCCGGGAAAACAATACGGTGTGGCTCGCGAGATGCGCCGCCGCATCAAGACCTGTTTTGACGAGCAGAAGATTAAGGCTGGCGCGCCGGCCCAGGTGTACATCGGACAGATGCCGAGTTAACAGAGGAGCTGCATGGATTTGGGACTTAAAGGACGCGGCGTAATCGTCGCCGCATCGAGTGAAGGCATCGGCCGCGCGACCGCGGAGGCTTTTGCCCGCGAAGGCGCACAGGTAGCCATGTGCGCGCGCACGGAAACAACTCTGCGCGACGCCGCCGACAAAATTCGCAAAGAAACCGCGGCGGAAGTTTACGCAGAGCCACTTGACGTGACTGATCCTTCTGCTGTGCAACAGTTCACGGAAAACGTGGCCAAACAGTTCGGACGGATTGACGTGTGCGTCACCAACGCGGGTGGCCCTCCGGCCAAGAACTTTTTGTCGGTCTCCCTTGACGAGTGGAGCAAAGCGGTTGAGATGAACTTTATGAGCGTGGTCCACTTTGCCCGTGCCGTGATTCCCTACATGCAGCGGCATCGCTGGGGCCGAATCATCACCATCACCTCAGTAGCGGTTAAGCAGCCGGTGGACTCCCTGGTGATGTCCAACGCCGTACGTGCCGGGGTGGTGGGGCTGGTAAAGAGCCTCTCCAATGAGTTCGGGAAAGATGGGATCACGGTAAACAACGTAGCTCCCGGGTACACAGCCACGGAGCGGCTGAAGGAGTTGGCGGGGGTCCGGGCGCTGGCTGCGGGCACAGCGCCGGAGAAGATCTACGAACAATGGGCGTCGGACGCCCCACTTAAGCGACTCGGTGAGCCCGCAGAAATTGCAGACACAATCGTCTGGCTGGCATCACAAAGGGCTTCTTACATTACCGGCCAGACGGTTCTGGCCGATGGAGGCATCTATCACGGCCTCTAGCAGGGAAAAAGCAGCTCTAATGCCCTGCTTTTTGTGCCAAAGTGGCCCCAAGTGTGCCAATACGGAGCCGTTTTTAGAACGCAACCGTGGCAATGCAAAAAGCATCGCGGAGAACATCTGTGACCGCAGAAAAAAGCATCTTATCTGCGGATGCTTTTGCTGGCGATTTCATTTGTTATAGCCGCAGTCGGCTGCGGAATCTGGTATTGGTTTGCTGTGCGCTACAGCCGCCGCCGCGCCGCTGAAGTTGCGCGCTGGGTGGAATCTGCACTGGCCGGAGAAGGGCGCGTAAGCGGCATCCGTTGGCTCACAGCATCACGTTTCCAATTACCTTTGCGGCTGGCCCAGGGCATGTTTCGGCGTGCCAGCATGCTGGTGGAAATGTCGCCTTGCGAGTTTCCTCTGCACTGGCTGCTGGGCAAGATCAATTCCAAGCCGGAAGTTCTTACCTTCCAGGCCGACCTCGACATGCCCCCGGTGTTCTCCATGCATGTCCAGAATTTCCGCTGGTTCGCCCGCAGCAGCAGGAAGACGCCCCGGCGCAATAGCGGCTGGACGTTCGAGCGAACCACGCCTCTGGTCGTAAGCACCAGGTCCAACTGGCAGAAGGAAGTTTCATCGGCCATTGGATCTCTGGCACAGGGACGCAGCCATGATTTTCTCAGCATCACTTTCCAGCGCCGTTCTCCGCATTTCTCGGTGACGCTTCCGCTTGACGCAATCGCGCCAGAATCGCCTACCCGGACTTGCATCTTTGAGAGCATGCGTGAGCTGGCGAGCAACTCCTCTGCCAGTTTGTTCTAGATCCTTAAAGTCTTACTTCATTAAACCCTGCACCAGCACACTGAGAAGCAGCGACACGGGCATGATCACGATTCCCGCTTTCAGGAACTCCGTAGCCGTGATCTCAACGCCTTCACGCCGAAGCGCAATCAGCCACAAAATGGTCGCCAGCGATCCAGTCACGGAAAGGTTGGGTCCAAGATCTACCCCCAACAAAACCGCATGACTCAGGCTGGGAAGATTCCCCAGATGCTGCAAGGCGGCGCCGCTGGCCAATGCCACAGGAAGATTGTTCATCAGGTTGGATATGATCGCCACACCGAACGCGGAACTCAGGTCGGCCACGGCGTGCGGTTTGGGCAAAATCCACCCAATTCCCGTTAGCCCCAACTGAAGCAGTCCCGCCTGGCTCATGGCTTCGACAATCACAAAGAGTCCGGCGACAAGAAACAGAACGCTCCAGGTTACATCTCTGGCCACCTTCATTGGCACGGCCCTGTCCTTCACTGCCACAAACATGACTGTAGCCACTCCTGCCAGCGCAGTCGGCAATCCCAGGTCTGCGCCATAGGCTGATCTGGCAATCAAGGCAATGGCGGAAAGAACCAGCCCGGCGAGCGCCATCCGGCCACGTCCAGTGAGCTCAACCGGAGAAGTTCGGGGCTCATAGTGCTTCTGCAGGTCACGTCGAGACAGGAACCGCAGCAGAATGTACGTGGTCACGATTGCGACCAGCGACGGCACAAGAAAGATCCTTACCCAAACGACCAGAGGCGGCAATTGCCGTCCATAGATCACAAGGTTGGCGGGGTTGGAGATGGGAAGCAGAAAACTTGCAGCATTCGCGATAAACGCGCAGATGAAAAGATAAGGCTTGGGAGAAACCTGGGCGCGTCTTACCGTTGCCAGAACAGCCGGAGTAAGCACAACGGCCGTTGCATCATTTGAGAGCAGGGCCGTCACGACCGTTCCCGTCAGGTAAATGAGCAGGAAGAGCCGCGCAGACGAGCCGCCTGCATGCCGCATGGCGACATCAGCGATCCAGTCAAATACACCTTCATCCCGCGCCAGTTCAGCCAGCACCATCATGCCGAACAGGAACAGGTAAATGTCCACGCCCTTGAGTACGGCGTTCAGAGCTGCGCCAGGCGAAAGCAGGCGCGCTATGACCAGCATGGCGGCGCCGCTGCACACCCACACATATTCCGGGATGCCGCGCGGGCGTACCAGCATGCAGACGATGCTGGCCAGTGAGATGAGCCAGATAAACAGGCTGTGCAGGTGCAAGAAGGCGTGAGTCTCCCCGGATCAAGTTATCACGGAGCTTGTCTGATTCATCCCGAACAGAATGGAGGCGAACTTTTAAACTTCGAAAACGCGGTAGGGCTTCCCGCCATTGTGCGCAAGCAGAAGAGACAGCGCCACGTTGTGAACGGGCACACCTGCGGTGGTCTTGCCGTCCGGCTTCCCGTGATGCGCGTGGCCGTGGAGGGCGAGGACCGCGCCGTGCCGATCAATCACCTCTGAAAGCCGCGAGCTGCCCAAATAAGGCCATATTTCCAACGGTTCTCCATTCACGGTTTCTGAAATCGGGGCATAATGGGTGACGATCACGATTTTCGGAGTTCGCAACATGGACAAAGCTCGTTCGAGCTTCATGGTTTCATCAACAGAGGCTTGAACAAACGCCTTGACCTCCTTTTCTCCGAAAGCCGTGAGCACGCCACGCCCAAAACCGCCTATGAAACCTTTTGCGCCGGCAAAGCCGACGCCATCGCGCTCATAGCTGCTGCCATCCAGCACTTTGATTCCCTCGTCCGTCATGAGCCGCATGAGTTCCTGTTCCTGGTTGGACTCATAGTCATGATTTCCCAGCACCGCCACAATGGGAATCCTGAGCCGGACCAGCGCATTCAGCAGTGAGTGCATTTCTTCCGGCTTACCGTAATTGGTTAGATCACCGGCAATCACCAGCACATCCGCTTCATCACGGACCCGCGAAAGCGGTTCGCGAATGCGGTCGTAACTCTGGGGAGAAAAATGGATGTCGGCAGTGGCTGCGATTCTCATTTTTTGACTCTCACGCGGCTTCCTCTGACCCGGGGTCAATACTTACGGCCTTCCAGCGGTGCTCCTCCAAAATGTTGCGTTTGCCCCACTCCATCACATCGATGGCGAACATCTTTTCATCAATCAGGCTGCCGCGAAACTCAATCCCCATGTTTGGATGCTTTAACTCAACCCTGAAACGATGGAGGAGTTCGTCCCAGATCTGCTGTGGGACATACTCCGTGTGGGCGGGATAAACGTATTGGTAGAGCACCAGGCTCCACAACAGCATCTGCCAGTGCTCTCCCATCAAGCTCATCAACCTCTGCCAGTCAAACTTGCCGCGCGTCCCGTAGATCACGTGGCAAATGTCGGCGCCGTCAAAGCGTTCCCTCCGTGTGACAAAAACTTTGGAGGCAATCAACTCTTCAGGAGCAAGTACACGAACTGACAAGTCGAATACGTGCGAGCGGCTGGCCCGCCTGATCCAGGAGTAGTCCACCCGTACTACGCCGTTGCTCATCCCCGTAATCAAATCCACAAAAAACCCGTTTCTGTGGGCCTTGGCCAGCCAGATGGGATCGAGCACTTCGGTCTGAAATCGATCTCTCTCCAGCACTTTCAGCGCACGCCCAACCTCTTCTGCTGGAAGAAAGAAATCCAGGTCTTTGGTGTCTCGCCAGATCCCGGTATGCTCATGCAACGCAAAAGCCCCTGAGATCACAAAGGGGACGCGGTTGCTTTCCATTAACTGAATCACTTCGCGAAACAGGGATTCCTGCTCTGCCGCAAAGCAAGGCGGCTGAGAAGAACTTACCGGCAGCGGTTTGTCCTGCTCATTTGACATTCCTGCTTAGATGGCTAAAGTTTGCTTCCATGTTGTTGATATTCACGAAAATGCAAAGCGAGTCCGGCAACTCTGTTACAGCGGGTTCCGGTGTAGCATCTAACCGATAGCGGCTTGGCTGGATCAAAATCGCCAGTCATTTTGGAGGCAGGAGCACAGCTTGGCAAGACAGGAATCAATGGTCGAGATCGAGGGCAGGCAGATCAAGCTCTCCAACCTTGATAAGGTCCTTTACCCCAAAGCTGGATTCACCAAAGGGCACGTGCTCGACTACTACGCTCGCATCGCGACCGTGCTCATCCCACATCTTTCAGGACGCCCCCTCACGTTGAAGCGCTATCCGGAAGGCGTGGAGGGCCTGCATTTTTACGAAAAGAACTGTCCTGCTTACCGCCCTGAATGGATGAAAACCGCCAAGATCTGGAGCCCGGGCAACAACCGGTTTATGTATTACTGCATGGTGGAAGACCTGCCGACCCTGATCTGGCTGGCTAACCTGGCTGATCTGGAACTGCACGTTTCCCTTTCACGCGCTCCAGAGATGCAGCAGCCCACAGTGATTGCTTTTGATCTGGATCCCGGAGCGCCCGCCAACATCGTCCAGTGTTGCCAGGTAGCCATCTGGGTCCGGGACATCTTTGCCGGTTTCGGCCTGGAATCATTCCCCAAAACTTCCGGATCCAAGGGCCTGCAGGTATACGTGCCCTTGAACTCAAAAGTCACCTACGAAGAGACCAAACCATTCGCCCGGGCCATTGCCCGTCTTCTGGAAGATTCGCATCGTGATCTGGTGGTTTCCGATATGAAGAAGTCTCTGCGCTCCAACAAAGTCTTTGTTGACTGGAGCCAGAATGACGATTACAAAACAACGGTGTGTGTTTACTCGCTACGCGCCAAAGACCAGCCCACGGTCTCGACTCCGGTTACCTGGAAAGAAGTTGAGGCTTGCCTGAAAAAAGCTGACCCTGAGCTGCTGGTGTTTACCTCCGAGCAGACACTGAAGCGGGTCGAAAAATTTGGTGATCTTTTCGAGCCCGTCTTAAAGCTTACGCAAAAGTTGCCGAAGCTAAATGAACTGAGAGGACTGGGCGCACCAGCGGAGATGCCGTTGCGCCCGACGCAAGCAAGAGCGGAAAGAGTAGCGGTGGCTGCGAAGTCACGCGCCCGCTCACCGCGTAAACGCAAATCAAAATGATGGACGTTCAGCAAGGAACGCCTTCCACAGCCCAGAGTGGCGCTTTGGTTGGCACCACTCGGGTAAGGCGCAGGCCCGCCTTTTCAAAAAGCGCGCGAAACTCATCTTGAGTGCGCTCGCGTCCACCCGGGAAAACAAACATTTCCAGGTCAATGAATTTGCCCAGATGGGGTTCATTCCCTGCAGGCAGCACGCTTTCCACCAGAATGATTTTCGCGTTCGGCTTGCCCGCCAGCGCCTTGCGGCAATTCCTGAGGATAAGCACTGCCTTCTCGTCATCCCAATCATGAATGATGTGCTTCATGATGATGGCATCCACGCCCGTGGGCACCTCAGCAAAGAAGTCTGCAGAGCGCAATTCACAGCGATGCGCCAGCGCCTGATTTTCTGGCAGCTGCTTTGCACCTTCAATCACGTGTTCCATGTCAATAAGTACGCCGCGCATTTCCGGATGCTTGTTCAGGATGGCCCGCAGCAGTGCTCCGTGCCCGCCTGCCACGTCCATGAGCGTGTGAATACCAGCGAAATCATAGGCTTCCAGCAGCGCAGGAGTCACCATCTCGCTCATGCAGGTCATGGCATTGTTGAACAGCTCTGATAACTCCGGGTGGTCAGGCAGATATTCAAAAACCGGCTTGCCATGAATGTGATCAAAGGTGATCTCACCGGTTTTTACCGAATGCAGAAGCTCAGAATAGGTCTGGAAATGAAAAGGGCTGCTGATCCATAGCGCCATGTTGCGGATTGAGTTGGGTACATCTGAACGCAGCGTCTCCCCCGCCGCCGTGAGGGCAAATGTGCGCGGTGATGTCTCAGTGAATACACCAAGGCTGGAGAGCACGCGCAAAACACGATAAAGCCGGTCTTCATTGGCTCCGGCAGCAGCGGCCAGTTGCTGCACGGGTTTGGGGCCGTTCGCCAGCAGATCTGCAATTTTGAGTTTGGCAGCTACCTGTATGCAGGCGGAAGCCATGTAACCTGTGCACAGTTGAAAGACCAGTTCCGCAGGATCAGATTTACGAGCGGGTTCCGTTGAGAGTGCAGGCATGGGGACCACAGACATCAACTTCTCCTTGATAAGGCACAAATGGAAAGGCAAATGCTCTTACTCTTCTTATACACCCGTGAGAAGTCTCTCAAACAGATCAGCATGTCGTTTTTTGTACATGAAGACAAAAACTGAGCTTGCGGAGCTTATTAGACAGAAACGAACCGCACAGCCGAGGCGGCTGTGCTTTCAATTCTCTCAGATTGTTTTTCTTCTCTAACTTGCGCTCCTGAGATATATCCAATTTGAACTCGTCAATTCATCTCTGCACAAGCTAGCCGCTCGTTTGATTTCATACGCAAAGATAGCGCCGAACAGCAGCAGCCCAATGCTTCCGACGAAGGGCAGGTTCCAGTCGCCAGTCTTCATTAAGCCGCTGTCCGAACCGGCGTAACGCGGAGCGTTCACCTTGATCCGGTGAATAAAGGTGAGCGCATGCATCAGGTACACCAGCCAGAGCATGTGCAGGTGGCAGAAAATGACTTTCTTGATCTGGCGGGCCGCTCACGCCGTCGCCACCTAAACCCCCTGATCCTCAGCAATGGAGGGCAACAAGTTTAGCCGAGTGGGTCAATTAAGGCGTTGAACTGTGCAATTTTGCTGGATTGTCCGCCTGAAACAGGATTGGCCAATGACGCCCAATTCTTAATCACCAAATACTTATTTCTTAACTAATTGGGATTAATACATTTAATGCCGCTTTCAAGAATTTCTAATCGGAGCAAGAGATGCTTGCGCTCGAGGCTGACGTATCAGCAAGAGCATTGGTACGGTTTCGGGACGAATTTCTCACCCAGGCCGCGCCTCTCTTCTTGCCAATACAGTTTCATTTTCAAACCCGAAAGTTAGGGGCAGCCCATTATTTGCCGTGCCGGCCATGAACCGGTCCGGATTTTTGCACGCCATACGAACAAGGAGCGCAGTCCATGAGTTTTATCTTTCTTCCGGGAGATGCATCCAAAGCCCGCGTGAGAGAAGCCGAAAACGCCCGCAAGAACCGGGCGGAGATCCTTAAAGCGTATTCTCACGGCCAGATATCACGACGTGACCTCGTTAAATGGGGTCTGATCACAAGCGCAGGCGCATTGGCGCCCATCAGCGGTCTGAACCCATTCATCAAGAGCGCTTACGCGGACGGCAACAGCATCCCCACCGGCGCACCACGTAGCCCACTTTTTGGAGCACAGGAATTTTCACAGCCGATGCCCCGCTTTGACGTGTTACAGCGCGGCAACAATCCGCTGACCGGCGGTCTTGACCCGGTTCCCACCGCCCTATCCAATCAAACTATGATTCCTGTTGCCCCCGAGCTTGGCGGCGGCATGGGACCCTGCGAAGGACGTCCTCCGGGGCCAATCTGGGCGCACCAGCAGTTCAGCCAGTTTCCGCCTCAGGTTTGCATAGAAGCCAGCCAGATGGGCGCAACCACGAACACCGTTTATAACCCCGGCGTTGATTCGAGTTTGAACTCGGGGATCGACCCCACGCAGTCAATTCCGCTGGTGTTCCACCCGGATATGCCGGTGCAGGACCCAAAGTCAGTCTGGACTTTCAACGGCACCATTCCTCCAAAGTTGGTTCAGGGACGTTACGGCGAGCCGATCCTTTTCCGCCATCACAACAAGCTGCCTGCTGACGTAACCCAGAACAACGGCTTTGGACGGCACACGATTTCGACGCACGAACACAATGGTCACCATGGCGCGGAGAATGACGGATTCACCGGCGCATTCTTCTTCCCTGGCCAGTTCTATGACTATCACTGGCCGATCGTTCTTGCCGGATGCACCAGCATCAACACGGATGCGACTGATCCTCGTGCCGGCAGTCCCGCGGACAGCGGCGGTATCAACAAAGTTGCCGGTGACTGGCGTGAAACCATGTCAACCCACTGGTTCCACGATCACATGTTCAGCTTTACTTCGCAGAACGTGTACAAAGGCAACGCTGCGATGTTCAACATCTACAGCGCCCTTGATCGCGGAAATGAAGAGATCAATGACGGCGTAAACCTGCGGCTGCCCTCGGGTACAACAAAGAGCTGGGGCAACCTGGATTACGACGTGAACCTGATGCTGGCGGACAAAGCGTTTGACCAGAGCGGCCAGCTTTTCATGGACATCTTCGACTTCGACGGGTTCCTCGGTGACGTGATGACCGTGAACCTGGCGTATAAGCCGTACTTCGAAGTGGAACGCCGCAAATACCGCTTCCGCATCCTGAATGCCAGCGTTTCCCGCTTCTTCAAGGTTGCGCTGAGTGACGGTTCAACCATGATTCAGATTGCCAATGATGGCAACCTGTTCCCCAGCCCAGTTTCTCTCACGCAGCTCGATGAGCAGGGCATCGCAGAGCGGTATGACATCGTAATTGACTTCTCCCGCTACGGCATCGGAGACAAAGTCTGGATGGTGAACCTCTGCGAACACCAGGACGGCAAAAAGCCGGCAGCAGATCTGACACTGGCGCAAGCCTTGTCTGGACAGTCGGCTGATCCTTGTGTGGGCAAGTTCCTTGAGTTCCGCGTTGTTCGTGATCCCATC
>DASUBD010000178.1:0-4334 GCA_035763445.1 Candidatus Angelobacter sp. | reverse complement strand
CGCCTTCGTAGATCTTGCTCAGCATGGCGCGTTCGTAGTCGTTCAGCTCAGCCCAGGAGTTCCGATCTTTGACCATCTGGAACTCGTAATCCTTGCTGGTAAAGAGCAATCCTTTGTGTGGGGCCTCCACAATCCTGATGTACCCGCGCACTGCCAAATCCACCAGAACCGAAGTAATATCGCGCGGATTCACGCTGTCATCCACGAGTGTTCCGGCTTCCGCAGGACGCAGTCCCTCCGGCGGTTCATACATGGGAGCGACAGAGAGTCCCGCATTCGGGTCCCGACCCTTGAACCACCACAACCCAAACATCACCGCGAATGCCCAGAAGGGAAGGCTCAGAATCGGGTTGCTGCGGACAAATCTCCCGAACTTAGTGAGCCCGCTGGGCGCATGAAGAACGCCTTGCGGAATGTACACGTCCACCGTCAACCCGCCACGGGCCGGCAGCGGGCCGGTGCTTTCTGCTGTTATCACTGCTCCATCCACAGAGACTCTCGCTGGGTCCTGCGAACCGTAAATACCCTGAAATCCCTGTGCGCGCAGTTGCCCGCTGGCGTCCTGAGGGAAGTAGAGAGTAGCGGACGCAGACTGAATGGGCACCAGCCAGTCATTGCCAGTAACGTTCCAGTAGAATTCGTCATACTGCTCAAAGAATTTGGCCGCATCGCTGACGGAGTAGTCAATGTTTACGGTGCGAGTGGAGTCGCTTGCGCCCGGAACGTAAATTTTCAATTTGAGAAAGCCGCGACTACGGTTCTTCTCAAATTTGAGCGATGAGCCGTTTTCATCTGTGATCTGATTCACTGTGACGAAGAGGGAATAGTTACTTCCTCGCGGGCCCGGATATTCCACCGGAATATCGCGGTACACTCCCTGAAATTGGCCCCGAAAAACGAAAGTGATCTGCTCCGTTATGTCCGCCGAGCCATCTGGCTGAACGTGAATGGTGCTGTTGAATTTTGAAACATGATAGGTGCGTGCCCATGCCGGAGCCGCTCCCAGCAGAACCATAAGAACCAGGTAGAGCAGAAACTGCCGTACGCGTCGGGACGAATACGCTCTGGAGCTTTGGATCATTCAGAATTTAACTTGCACGTTTTCGCGGTCCGCGGGAGTTTCCATCTCGAAGAACTGCCGCGTGTGGAAGCCGAACATCCCCGCAAGGATATTCGTGGGAAATGATTGCACCCGGGTGTTGAAGTCGCGCACCACGGCGTTGTAATAGCGGCGCGCATTTTGAATGTTGTCTTCAATCGAGTTGAGAGATGCCTGCAGGCCGGTAAACTGCTCTGACGCTTTCAATTCAGGGTAGTTCTCGGCCACCGCAAAAAGGCTTTTGAGAGCTCCTGTGAGCTGAGTTTCAGCCTGGGCCTTATCCGCCGGGGAACTTGCCTGCATGGCTTGCGAGCGGAACTTGGCTATGTTCTCAAAAGTCCCTTTTTCATGGGCAGCGTAGCCCTTTACCGTTTCCACAAGGTTGGGAATCAGGTCATGGCGACGCTTCAATTGGACATCAATATCGGACCAGGCGGAATCCGCCCGCACCCGGAGTTGTACCAGGCTGTTGTACATCCCCGCCAGGATCAGTACAGCGCCGCCAACCAGCACCAGAACCACAATCAGGCCTGTCATGTTTCCTCCGAGTCAAACCATTGATGTTATGGAGCTTTGAGCGGAAGGTATCACAAGCAAACTAGAGGGTGCAAATGGCTGGGCAGTAAAGAGAAATTGCCGGGTTGCAATATCCGGACAGTATCGTAAAGCGATATATTCGCAGGTCGAGATTGCCTGTTTAGAAGCTCTGGAAATCGTCCCGATGGTCAGTGCGAATAGGGCCCTTTTGTACGATCAGGTATCAAGGCCTGCGTTCCACTTTTTGCAGCGCATATATGAGTTTCTGAAGAATTCAAGATTTTGCGAATACTAAGAAATGTATGTATATGATAGGACAAGCTTTACATCCGCACCGAGTGGCAGCTGTTGTGCATAAGAATAAGCAATATGCATAGTGCTGCTGGACTCAAGGGCTCGGAAGGCGGCACAGAATTGACGAGTCTGTCTTAGGAGAATAGGATGTCAGGCTTCAACGATCCGAGCTGTTCCCGCCTGAGTGTCTGCCGCGGCGGAGCTAACACTTATCTGCACGCAAACGCAAAAAGAAAGCCGGAGGGCGCTGAATGAAACCCCAGAGGTCATTGCTTTTCCTCATCTGTTTGCTAGGCCTTACTACCATCACTTTGCTGCCCGCTTGGGCGCAGACAATTTCCACCGGCAGTATTCAGGGAACTGTTACCGACCCGAATGGGGCAGTGATTCCCAATGCTGCTGTGACCATCATCAACAAGGGAACCGGACAGGCCATTAAGGTCAGCAGTTCCGGTTCAGGCACGTACACATCGGGTCCGCTCCTGCCGGGCAATTACGAAGTCCGAGTCGAGGCCCAGGGTTTTCAGACGCAGGTTGCGCAAATTTCGGTCCAGGTCGGAGGGATTTCCAACGGAAACGCCAAGCTGACGGTGGGGAAGGCGACTGAAGTAGTGGAAGTTACCAGCACAGGTGTTGCCGTCAATACAGAGCAGCCCACAGTGCAGGGTGTGCTGACTACGCAGCAGATTGAGAACCTGCCGATCAATGGACGCAACTTCCTTGACCTGGCCCAACTCGAGCCTGGAGTACAAATCCAGGACGGCGGAAACTTTGATCCCACCAAGAACGGATTCTCATCAATTTCATTTGGCGGACGTTTCGGTCGTACCGCACGCATTGAAGTTGATGGTATTGATATCAGCGATGAGACTGTAGGCACCACGACTCAGAACCTGCCTGCGAGCGCCATCCAGGAATTCCAGGTCAGCCAGTCATCCCTGGATCTTTCCACGGAACTGACGTCGTCGGGCGCAGTCAACGTCGTCACAAGAACCGGCGGCAACAAGTGGCACGGCGAAGCATTTTACCTGTTCCGTGATTCAGCGGCTGGCGCCAATATCGCCGACACCAGTCTTCCGTTCCAGCGTAATAATTTCGGTGGCAACCTTGGAGGATTCATTATTAAGGACAAGCTCTTCTTCTTCGCGGATGCAGAACGGTTGAAGAACGACGTCCAGAATCCGGTAGCCACATTGGGTCCACTCTCAGGTCTGACCGGCTCGTTCAATTCACCCTTCCGTGACACCGCGGGCATGGCCAAGCTGAACTGGAAGGTCAACGACAACATGAGCATGTTTTACAGGTTCTCTTACGAGCAGAACCATAGCATCAAGGGATTCATTCCCAACAGCTTTCAGCCATTCCTGAACCAGAACAATACTCCTACCCATGTGGTGGGCTGGGATTATACGCAGGGAAGCTTCACGCACCAGGTACGGTTCGGGTGGATGAAATTCCGCAACGGAATCACGGATGCCACCGCCAACCTCGACAGTACCATTAACCCGGTACCGAATATCAGCCTTACCATTGGTCCTAGTCTTACCTGCCTGGCTTCCGGCGATGCCTTCTGCTCCGGCCCCAATCTGCTGGCCCCTCAGAAGACCTATCAGGAGAGTACACAAATCAAGTACGACGGCAGCAAGATTTGGGGAAACCACATCATCCGCTTTGGCTTGGGCTATAACCACATCCAGGGCGGCGGGTTTGCCAAGTTCTTTGGTCTGGCGCCAACCGTAAACGCGGATATCCCTGACTTTAACGCCGGGAATGCGCCTTTCCCGGGCGGAGCAGCCAATCCCCTCAATTACCCCGCGCAAACGGTAGTCATGGGCAACGGGCAGGGTTTCTCGTCTGAAAAACCGGCTTTTGGTTTACCCGGCGGCGGATTAGGTCCTGACAATCGCCTTCAGTGGTACGTGGGCGATTCATGGAAGTTCAAGCCAAACCTGACGTTCCTCTATGGAGTCCGGTATGTGCATGATACGGGACGCCTGGATGCAGACCTTCCTTCACCGGCTTGCAACACAATTGACACGACAGGAACGTTCCTGGATCCGGCAATCGCGGCTGCCGCACTGGCTCAATGCAAAACCAACATCCTGGATTTGTGGGGGCCAGGTCTGGGTAACAAATTGAAGGATCCGGGCGGAAACTTTGGTCCGCAGGTTGGATTTGCCTGGGCTCCTGGCAACAGCAGCAAGACAGTCATTCGCGGCGGTGTCGGCCTCTATTACGAAAATTCCGTTTTCAACAACAACCTCTTTAACCGGCCCGGCCGGTTGCAGCAGGGATTATTCCTGAATGAAGCTCTCCCGTGCGCGGGAGGCCAATCCCTGGGTATCCAGTTGCCGACTGGGGGCTTTATTGATACATCCGCTCTTTGCGGCCAGCCGATTGGGCT
>DASUBD010000177.1:0-4409 GCA_035763445.1 Candidatus Angelobacter sp. | reverse complement strand
GCTGAGAAGTAATGCTGTGTGGCCAGAATCTCTGTTGGCGCCATTAATGCGACTTGATATCCGTTTTCAATGGCAATGACGGCGGCTTGCAGCGCGACAATTGTCTTGCCTGATCCCACATCTCCCTGCAGCAGGCGGCGCATGGGGGAAGGATGTTGCATGTCGGCAGCAATTTCCTTAAGCACGCGCTTCTGTGCTGTCGTGGGATGAAAGGGAAGAATCTTCTTGATGGCTTCGCGGACCTTGTCGTTGAGCTCAAAAGAAATTCCCACGCGCTGGCGCATGCGATGGCGTTTTAGTTCCAGCCCGACTTCCAGAAAGAAGAGTTCTTCAAAAATCAGCCGGCGATGCGCTGGTGTGCGGTGCTCAGCCAGATCGGCAAAGACTTCGCCTGCCGCTGGAAAATGAACTTCATTGAAAGCGCGCCTGCGGTCCATCAATTGCAAGCGACGGCAGAGCGACTGGGGAAGGCCGTCCGGAATGTCGGGGCCCAGGTTCTCAAGTGCTACGTGAAGCACGCGCCGGAACCAGCGCGAGGTTAGCTTGCCGCTGGCCGTGGATTCATAGATAGGAACAATGCGCCCGACCTCAAGGGATTCGAAGCTCTTTGGATCTTCGCCTTCCAGTTCGCCTTGCGCGCCGGCGTTATCCAGAATCTCAAACTGCGGCTGGAGAATCTGCAGTCCTTTGCCTTTCCACCCCTCTTCCACTTTGCCGTAGAGCGCCACCAGTTGTCCGGGCTTGAAGCGGTCACGCAGGTAAGCGCCGTTGAACCATATGCATTTCAAACTGGATGGACCCTGTGCCGCCACCATTTCAAAAATGGGCATTCGTTTGGTGCGGAATACGCCGGAGTTGCGCACCTCCGCGATGACGGTGGCCATTTCTCCCGGCTTGAGCTCGCCAATGCCGCGCGGATTGAGGCGGTCCTCATAGCGGAAGGGCAGGTAATAGAGCAGGTCCTCAACGGTGGAGATGTTCTTCTGTTCCAGCCACTCGGCAATGCGAGGCCCTACGCCCTTCACGAATTTTACTTCGGTCTGCAGATCCAGCATTTTTGTTGATGATAAATGCTCGGGGCTTCTAAACCACTTCTGCCTTGCGCAGATTCGCGATCTCATCTGCGGAAAATCCAAGTTCGTACAAGATTTGGTCGGTATCTTCGCCCAGCATAGGCGCGCGATGGCGGATTTGCGGAGGCGTGGCTGACAAATTTACGGCTGGAGAGGCGAGTGGAATTGGAGCCGGCGCTCCAGGGAACTCGACGTCCTGCAACAGACGACGCTTTTTTACCTGAGGATCAGCAAGCACCTGTCCCGGATCAAGCACCGGCCCGGCAGGAATTCGTGCATCTTCCAGTTCGGCGATGGCTTGAGCAGTGGTGCGGGAAGCGAGCCAGGTATTCATGGCTTCAGTAATTACATCGTGGTTGTCGGCGCGTTGCTGGTCGCCGGCAAAACACGAGTCCGAGATAAATTCCTCATGTCCCACTAGTCTCGCCCAGCGGGCAAACATTTCCTGGCCGACAATTGAAATCATGATCCAGCCATCACGGGCGCGATAGCAGTCTGCGGGAGCAGCATAGAAACTGGTATTTCCTATTTGTTGGCGTTCGACGCCAAGCACCTGACGTTCGGCAATAATTCCCTGCATGAAGGTGATCCCGGTTGCGAGCAGGGATGTATCCACGACCTGGCCCTCACCGGTCTGCGAGCGGTGATAGAGGGCCACCATCACGCCGAATGCCGTGTGCAGGGCCGTGCCGTAATCTTCAAAGGGCACCACGGAACGCACAGGAGTACCGGGAAATCCTGTGAGGTGCATGGCGCCGCTCATGGCCTGGACAACAGCATCAAAGCCAACTTTCTTTGCATATGGCCCGTCAGGACCGAAGGTGGAGATGCGGGCAAAGATGATGTCCGGCTTGATGGCTTTCAGAGCTTCGTAATCGAGTCCGGCCTTCCTGAGAACTTCGACAGGAAGGTTCGCCACCACCACGTCTGCAGTCACCACCAGGCGCTGCACAATCTCTGAAGCCTGCGGCTTGGCGAGATCAAGCGTGAGGCTACGCTTGTTGCGGTTGAGGGAAAGAAAGCTGGTGCCTTCGCCAGTGGCTGCAACGGGCGTGAGATAACGATCTTCGCTACCCTGGCGGCGGTCAATGCGAATGACGTCGGCGCCCATGTCCGCCAGAAGCATGGCGCAATAAGGGCCAGCGATGAAGCGGCCAAAGTCGAGAACACGGATGCCGGAGAGAGGAGAACTTTGCACGGCGCGATTTTAAACCAGCCACTTTGTTTACAGCAGCCGTGCGGGCAGCCTTTACTTTCGAGGTCGGCCCTGATTCACCAGCAACTGCACGATTGAATCGATCGCACTCAGCACACGGCCCGGAGGCAGATCGTGGTTATTACACAAAATGGAAAAGACAAACTGGCCGCCTGTTTTGGTTTCACCATAACCGGATAGCGCGTTCACGTGGCTGAGCGAGCCAGTTTTGGCATGGATCAATCCACCCGCAGGCGTGTTGAGAAAACGCTCGGCCAGTGATCCATCCACGCCGCTGACCGGCAGACTTTCCTTATAGGCAGCGCCCCACGGCTGGCGGGAAGCATAAAGCAATAATTGGATTACGGCCGCAGGGGTGACCAGGTCGCGCCGAGAGAGGCCCGAACCATCAAGAAAAGTAAACTCATCCGCAGTCAACCCGGCCTGGAGAAGGAACTGTTTGATGGCTGCAGCACCACCTTCAAATGAAGGAGTCATTCCGTCCAATTTGCCAACCAGGCGGAGATCCATTTCTGCGTGCAGGTTCTGGCTGGTCTTGTTGGTGACGCGCACATCTTCTATTAAAGGAAGAGAAATGTGTTCCGCCAAGACTGTTGGGGTGGGAGCTTCAGGCGTCGGCTGGCCGGGGATGGCGGCCGTCTGCGCCGGAGGCAAAGGCCGGTCAAAAAATTGCGCGATATCGCCGTGACGGGCCTGCACTTTACCGGCGACGGTGATGCCATGTTCCTGAAGGATCTGGCGGAAGAGTTGGGCCGTGTACTGCGCGGGATCGTCAATGGCCAAAGCTTCTTTCATTCCCTTGTCGCCGATGGGAATGGTCCCCCAGAGCATTACTTTCTTTGAACCGGGATCACGATGGATGCCCACTTTGTGCACAATCCCCGCAGCGCTGGTAACGATACGATTGTCAAACTCGTAATAATCAGTGTTCGTTTCCTGCGTGATCAGCGCTTTGTCTCCGGGAGCCTGGCCCGGTTGAATATCAAGGAAGATCACGTTGTCATTGAAAGAAAGGGCCGAAACCGGAGCACCATCAATCCATTGCAGGTCGTCCTGACCCCAGCTTTCGCCATACCTCTCTGGTGAATAGTAGGTGTCATCGCCGATCACGTCGCCCTCGACCGCTTTGATTCCTTTCTGCACAAGCTGGGTGGCGAGTTCCTCCAGCACCTGGGTATGCGGGGCGATGCGTTCCGTCTTGAGTTGGTAAGGCATGACGCGTCCGGAAATGTTCGGATCGCCGCGGCCAACGATTACCAGATCACCCTGCAAGCGGCCGCTTTCGTCAATCTTGCCGGTGGTTTCAACGGTGGTATGAAAGCGGTAGTCAGGGCTGGCGACGGCCAACGCCGCGGCGGTGGTGAAGAGCTTGGCGTTG
Source organism: Candidatus Angelobacter sp. (assembly GCA_035763445.1). Taxonomy (GTDB): domain Bacteria; phylum Acidobacteriota; class Terriglobia; order Terriglobales; family Acidobacteriaceae; genus Angelobacter. The sequence continues at coordinate 742 of DASUBD010000177.1, read as the reverse complement.
GATGCGGGGAGAAACAGTTGATCCTGATTCAGTTCATAGATGACTTTTCCGGTTGGGAGATCAGCTACTTCAATTCCCCAGTGAGCGCGGGCAAGCTCAGGCTGCGAGAGGATGGCGCTGATCTGCTGCGCCAGGCTTCTTTTTGGCGCCGGTTTCTTGGCGCTGGAATCTGTTGCGCTGGAGAAATAAGGAAGGCAGAGCAGGATGATGAGCACTGCCAAGCTGCGCGAGCGAACCAATCTATTAGCGCGAATCATGCGGTGTTCTGATTATAGCCACGAGCGTGAAGAGTGCCATTTACAATGCCTTGCATGGCACGTCCGTGCTACAGATGGCGTTTGCAATCGCGCGAAATTGAGCTGGGCCGGCGCACGCTGGTCATGGGCATCCTGAACGTCACGCCCGATTCTTTTTCTGACGGCGGAAAGTTTGTTGATCGAGAGCGCGCGGTTGGTCACGCTTTGCAGATGCTGGATGAAGGCGCGGATATCCTTGATATCGGCGGCGAGTCTACGCGTCCGGGAGCCAAAGTGGGAGAAGGCGGAGTATCGGCGCGGGAAGAGATCCTCCGCGTGTTGCCGGTGTTGCAAGACGTTCTGCAGGAACGGCCCGGCACCATTGTTTCCGTGGACACCTATAAAGCTGAAGTTGCGCGGGCAGCACTGGAGGCGGGGGCTGAGATCATTAATGATGTCAGCGCGCTTCGCTGGGATCCCCAAATGGGGGCAACGCTGCATCAATC
>DASUBD010000176.1:0-8818 GCA_035763445.1 Candidatus Angelobacter sp. | reverse complement strand
AATGCTGGGCACTGATTTCCAGCAGTAGACGTCGGCCTGGCGTTCCGTATAGCGCGAGTAGGCGTTCAATGCGGGCATGAGCAGGACAGAAAGAACCGTGGAGACCAGGGCCAGCAAGGGAAGATTGGCGAAGTCTGACATGTGCTCGAACATGTGCTGCTGGTCAATAGCATAATGCAGCACTTCATTCGCGGCCCAGAAGCCGGCCAGGGTAACAATCGCCTCCACGATAATCATTTTGAAGATGTGGCCATGAACGTGATGCCCCAGCTCGTGCGCCAGCACGGCCTCAATCTCGTCATCGTTGTAGTTTTCGAGCAGCGTATCGGCCACAATGATGCGCCGAGTGTTTCCCAGGCCGGTAAGGGCAGCGTTGGCTTTTTTGGTCTTTTCTGAAAGCTTCCACTCGTACACGCCGCGAACGCGTGTACCTGCGCGTTCTCCCAGGCGCATGAGCCGTTCCTTGAGACCTTCGTTTTGCAGAGGAACGAATTTATAAAACAGGGGAAACAACACCACCGGAGCGATCTGGGCAAAAAAGATGAACAGACCCAGGAAGATCACCCAGGCGAAAATCCACCAGTGATCAGGAGAAGTGCGAATCAGCGCGTACACGATCTCGCAAAGAAGCGCGCCCAGCACAAGTCCCAGCAGCCACCCTTTGGCCGAGTCTCTCAACCATGAACCAAGCCGCTGACTGGAAAGGTTGAAGCGATGTTCAACACGAAATCCGTAAAAATCCAGCCCAAAGCCCAGCACTTTGCTCAGGATGCTGAGAAACAGAACGTAATAGAAGAGCTGGATGATGTAGTGATCGCGCGCCATGGAAACGGCCCAGTCGCGCAAAGTATTCGTCCAGCCCGTTGCCAGCAACACGACTAAAAAACCGAAACTCACCGCCAGGTCGCCAATCTCAAGCCAGCGCCTGGTACGGTTATACTCGCGCGCTTCCGGAGAATCTGGTTGAAGTACCGTTGTCTCGGAGGCGCTCATTGCTTTTCTCCATGAAATTCCAGAGTGACAAACGTGGCAGCTGTGGACGAATTGTTGACAATCGCGTGTGCAGGAGATTGCACCCAGCTAAGGCCACCGGGAGAAAGCGCAAGCTTGGTGCGCGGATCAGCACTACCACCGCCAAGGTTCAAGGCCGATACGGCCACCAGCAGGTACGGCGGAGCGGGAACATGGTCTTCCAGACGCGCACGCGGTGGAATCTGGACCAATGAGACCGCCCATTGGTGGGAAGTGATGCGGCGATCAATTGTTGGGCAGCCGGTTCCGGCGGAGATGCACGCCACCGGGACTTCGCACCCTTGCGCGCAACTTTTCACATTGGTCGAAGGCGACAGCAACTCAATGGTAATGTTGTGGAAAGGCTTGTCACTCCGGTTAATGGCGGCATGAGCAAACTTGCCTGGCGTAAAACGAACTTCACCATCGTTGAGAGACAATTCAGCCGGTTTTTCGCCCGGCCTTACGCTCGCCACCTGCGAGTCCCCCAGCGTAACGAACAGATAATCATAGTTATGGCGATGGACCAGAGTGGTGCCCTTTGGCTCAACCGTCACGTCGAACACACGCACGTATTGGTTCTGAAAGGCGAAATGGTGCCTGGGTTCAGAAGTAATTTCCACGGGTTGCTGTTGCTGCGCCAGAGTGGCCATGGACACAAGCAATAGCCCGGCAATCCGGGACTTTCGCATATATGAAAGATTGTAGAAATAAAGCTACTGGCCCGCAACCCGCGAAAAACCTGAGGGCGCCCCGCGTGTTGTTCATCTAAACGGGATTCCGCTCTATCTAGTGATGATCGTGGGGTTTATGCTGTTCAGCTTTGTCCGGGGTCATTGATTCTGAACCTTCTCCTGCCGGTCTGCCACGGAATTCCAGCACCACCACCTTGGCCGGGTCTTCCCCTGAATTCGTAATGGTATGGACGATGGGATTGTTCCAGCGAACCTCACCAGTTTTGTAGCTACTTTCGGTTTCCGGTCCGTCCTGATTCCGTACTTTCAATGTTGCGTCAGTAAGTGGCACTACCAGGAAGTTGGCCAGATGCGTGTGCTGTGGATAGACCGCTCCCGGCGGCAGAGTGATGCGCGTAACCGACCACTGGTCCGCTGACAGGAGCTTCTCCACCGAAGGGCACTTGGCTTTGTCAGTTGAGCTGCAAGCTACCTGGATCTGGCAAGACTCGGTGCAGGCCGCCTCATGCGTGGTGGGCTGCATCAGTTCGATTGTGATATTGCGAAAAGGACTGGTCGCTTTATCCTCGACGGCATGCACCACGGGCGCTGCCGCAAAACGGACTTCGCCGTCTTTAATCTTGGCATTTGCGCTTTGTCCATCTGCCTTGATGTTCTGGAAATCGCTGTCACCCAGAAAAACGCCGAGATAATCATGTTTGTGGTTGTGCATTAGCGTTGACTGGTTGGGATCAATCTTTACGTCATAAACGCGAACAAACAGGTTATCTAGAACCTGGTGATGATGCGGTTCAGATGTAATCTCCACGGGTTGTTGCTGGGCAAACGCAGAAAGCCCAACAAGAAGGACTGCGACTGCAAGGAGTTTCGGCATGGCGCAGCTATTGTAGCCAAACCGGGAAAAAAAGCGAGTGCTGGACGATCTGGCCGAGTTGCCTGCCCAGCCCGTGCTTAGCCGATAGCCTTCCACCACAGCAGAATCAGGGCCGCGGTAACTACGGCGCCTATGGAAGCCCCAATCCAGAAGTTCTGCCACCAACTGTTGGTTGTGCGCATGACGCGCCTGTCATTTGAGACCAGCAGGATGAATACCAGAATCGGGACAGTCAGCGCTCCGGCGAGCACCTGCGACCAGAAAAGCGCGGAGACGGGATTGATTTTGAAAAAGTTGAGAGCGATGGCCACAAACATCGCGCCCGAGATCAAGACGTAAAAGCGCACTGCCTCCCAGGGAGTTTCGTTCAGCCCGCTGGGCCAGCCCATGGCTTCAGCCACGCTATAACACATGGACGCCACCAGCACTGGTAGCGCCACCATTCCGGCCCCGATAATGCCCAGAGCAAACAGTGTCGTTCCCAGAACGCCCACGGCCGGAGTTAGTGCGGAGGCAGCCATGCGAGTGGTCAGCTCGCTTCCCGCAGGAATTCGCAGCACGGTACCCGCAGCTACCATGATGGAATAACAGAGAACCGTCGTAACCACAGTTCCCGCATGATGTTCGGCGCCTCCGGGAGACGAAGCTCCTGCCAGGGCCTCTTCGCGGCGCGAACTGGTTTGCCAAACCAGGACATACGGAGTCAGCAGCGATCCAAAAATTGCCACAACGGTTTCCGGATATCCTGCCCCGTGGGGAATCCGTGGAAAAACCGAATTGCTGATTACATGGCCCCAATCAGGATGGGCCAGAATGGCAGCAGCTACATAAATGAACAGAGGCAGTGAGAGGAGCACAAGCGCATGCGTGATTTTGCGGTAGTCGCGGAAGATCAACACGTACCACACAAAGAACGCGACTGCGGCAATGAAGAACATTCGCGGCAGCTGCATCACAATGGAAAAAGCGTCAGTTACTGCCATTAAATCGGCCACAATCATGGCCATGTTGATAAAGACAATTAAACCGGCACAGCCAACGGCCACCTTCTGTCCATAATGTCCGCGGAGCAAGTCCACCAATCCTTTACGCGTTTCATAGCCAATTCGCGCAGAAACAGCGAACACGGCAAGCAGAAAGGGAATGCAAAGCAGAACGGACCAGAGCAATGAATACTGATACGTGGCGCCGGCTACCGTAGCAGTGAGCACCAGAGCGGGATCAACATCAGAGGCGCCGGTCACCATGCCGGGAAGGATCCGCCGCAAAGGGCCTGACGCGAGTGGTTGCTGCTCCTCGCTGCCCAGTTTTGGCCAGCGCAGTACCTTTTCACCGAGTTCTAATCTGTTATGGGATTTTGGGGAGTTCACGGCGCAAGGCCCTTCTGATACGGCGCTCGTGCCAGAGTCGCAGTGGTCTTGAGTAGTTGATGATGCCGAACGCGGCAATCGCAGCCAGAAGCAGCGTACTGCTCAGGAAAAGAAAAAGATGGGACACTCCTGTCTGCGCTACTCGCAGGAACACCAATGCGTTGCGAGGCGTCAAAAGCATGGCCGCCGCCAGTGCCAGCATCCCGATTCCCGCCAGAAGTCCGGTAGCGTTTTTGGCCCAGCGGCCGGATGCATGGTATTCAGCGAACAGCCGGAAACCGTATGAGATCAGCCCTGCTATGACAATGAAATTCGCGACTGTGGCAATCCAGTCCTTAAGCTCCATCTTAGGGTTAAGACGCACTCTGAGTAGCGGCAGGTTGGAACAGGCTCTCAAAAGAAAATGGATTGACCTGCGGACGCCTTAAAAGATCAAGAACTTCTTCTTTTTCTTGAGGCCTGAGTTCTTGCTGTGGCCTCCCGCCTCGCCATTTGCCGCCACCATCACGGGATGATTACTGCTTTGGTTGGCCGTAGCCCCGGTGTCAACGAAACCGGATTTGACCTCGATATATGCCTGCTCACGGAGCTTCGCCAGATAAGCGCGGGCGGCCGGCTCCAACTTTTGCGAGTAGATGGCTTCCCGGATCTTGTCTTCCACTTGCTTGAGAGGTGGCACACCGGCGGAGCGATGTGCATCGACTTTTAAGATAAGAAAACCCTGCTTCGTCCGGATTGGTTCAGTGAATTCGCCCGGCTTGAGGGACAGGGTCTTATCTTCAAATTCCTTGGCCAGTTCGCCCTTCTTAAAAGTCCCCAGCGGTCCGCCTTGAGCGGCGGTTGACCCATCAGATTCTTTCTTGGCCAGATCGTCAAATTTTGCGCCAGTTTTGAGTTGGGTGTAGATGAATTTGGCTTTTGCTTCCGCCTTGGCGACCAGCGCCGGATCCTCCGCTTTTTGCTCGTCAGGTTTTTCCGCCGTATCTTTTGCCGCCGTATTCTGCTGCTGACCGCTCTTGTCAGCCTGGGTCTTCGGCTGCGTTGAAACCAGTATCTCGCTCAACGTGATCTCTTCCGGGCCCACCATCTCCTGGCTGTGCTTATTGTAAAAATCCTGTACTTCCTCGTTGGTGATGTGGATCTTTGAACCCACTTCCTGTCCGATCACCTGCTGTGTTACTACCCGGGTGCGAATGCTTTCTTTGTAATCTTCAAAAGAGATGCCCTGCTTCTTGGCTTCATCTTCAAGGGCCTGCATTGTGGGCAGCCCCATTTCCTGGCGCATCTTGTCCAGTTGCTTGACTGTCTCGGTCTCGCCGGTAATCCCCAGTTCCTTTCCCTTTTCGAGCAGGAGCTGTTCATCAATCATCTCCCGCAATACATCTTTTTCTGAAGCTGCCCAACGGGTCTGCCAATCGTTGGGAAACTGCTGTTTCAGCTCCTGAATTCGGGAATCTTTAGCCCGCTGGAACTGGGAACTGGTAATGATCTGGTCATTCACGCGGGCGATGATCTGATCCACGATGTTATCGGCATGAACCAGGGCGGCACAGATCAGGAGAGCGGCGGAGATAAGTGAAAACTTCTTCATGATGACGCTTTCTTATGAATGCCTGGAAGCTTGGGCTTTGCAATATTTTAGCAGCGCAAAGTCTCAAAGGCGAACAGCAGAACGGTACTAAGTATCTGATGAGCTTACGTTTCAGGGTTTTTTCTTTCCAAGAAAACTTCCCAGAACCCCTTTCAGATCCTGCTTCTGCTGGCCCTGCTGTCCGTTGGCCTGATTACCCTCTACCGTACCCAGGAGAGTCTGCTTCAGGCCTTGTACCTGGTTCCCAATGGCCGGAAGAAATTTCGGGTTCTGGGTAGTTCCCTGGATCAGGAAGGGCACGCCTTTATTTTCGAGTGCCGTGGAGACCGGGCTGACACTGGCAAGCAATCCACCCGAGGTTTTTGAAAGCTTCATCAGCATTTTGAAAGCCAGAGAATTATTGCTGCCAATCACGCCATTTCCGGTTAATGAGCCGATAGATGGCACGTCAACGACAATGTTGTCAGCTCGAATCCCTTCAGTCGCCACGTGCAATGCCGAACTCACAGTCTGAATCAAAGTGTCCGAGCTCTGCTTGATACCGGTAAGAGCTGCTAATGCGCCCAGCTTTGCCCCCAGATCAAATCCCGTCAAATGCGTTCCAGTGACTGCGAGCGGACCAGTAATCACCAGCCTGTCCAGAGGACCTTCAGCGGCCATATCCATATTGATAGTGCCACCCTGCAAAGACGCGCCGGATGGCAACACCACGCCAAAAGCCGGAAGTAGGGCCTGCACATCATTCACCGCCAGATCCTTGCCTTGAACCTTCATGTGAGCAATTGTGTCAGCTCCCTTGGCTTCCAGTGTGCCACCCGCGTTGACAGTGCTGTTACCGGTGTGCAGATTGGCATGGATGTTTCCGTTCTGCGACTGCAAGCCGTAATCAGAGCGATAATCGATAGAAACCGGCGCCTTGGCCGGTGAGCCACCTTTAATCACGCGCAGATTGCTGGCTTTGATTTTGCCGTCTGACTCCACTTTGCTGCCGTCTGATTTCATCGTCCCGTCAAAATCCAGACTGCCCGCAACTCCTGAACTCGGATCAATGAACCCGGTGGAAGCCAGATCAGCATGCTTGAGCGTGATGTGTGCCTGCAGCGGAGTGCGCGCGGAATCCTGGCTGTTGAGCGGGCCTGCCTGCCCATCCAGCTTCAGCGAACCCCCACCGGGGGTTTCAGCCGTAAGGGTGAACGGCATCGCGCTGGTCAAAGAGATGTTGCGGGCCGTGAGATCCACCTTGTCATAAACATGTTCCTGGCTGGCCTTGCTGCGGCTGCTTTCACCCACGCGCACCTTGCCGTTCACGATCTCAAACTTCTCCACGGAAATTGCCATGCCGCTCGATTCGTTGGATGTTTCTTTTGCTTTGGAAGAAGATGCACCCAGCGTCGAGTAGTTCCATTTCCCTGCGGCATTCTTGAGCAGCACAATCTCAGGGCGTTCCACGGTGATCCCGGTAACTTCAAGCCGCTTGGAGAAGATCAGCGGCATAAGATGGACTCCCACTTTGAGCGACCCCGCCTGCAGGAACGGCCCTTTGTTGAAGGCAGGATCATCACTGATGGAAATCTGGCTCGCTGACGCTCCCCCACTGAACAGCGAAGCTGAAAGCTTTCCAATCTGCACCTGCCGATTTAGAGATGCGGAAAGACTCTTTTCCAGATCGGGGCGGAAACTGTCCACATTGATAAATAAGGGCACTGCCACAACAACAATAATCAGGACAGCTACCACAATGCCGACGATCGTAAACAGGCGTTTCATAACTGAGAGATGCTATCAGAAACAGAGACTTGAGATGCAGTTGACAGAGCTGCTGGTTTGCCTGCAGGATAGCGGTTTGGAATCGGCCCCCGCGGAGGATTGAAATGAGACTGCAGATTCTAGGCGCCTTCCTCATGGCCGTTTGCATGTTGTCCCCATTAGGGTCGCAACAAGCTGCCACGCCGAACCCCATCATTTCAGCTCAGCTCACCAAGGCACTCGATGCTAAACACGTGAAAGCAGGCGATCTCTTTGAGGCGCGTTTGCTCGATGACCTGGAATACGGCCCTGCCGGGCAGCGCAAGGTCATTCCTCGAAATTCAAAGCTTGTCGGCCATGTCACTGAATCTGAAGCATGGAAAAAAGGGAGGATGTCCAGACTTGGGCTGACTTTTGACTCGGCAGTGGAGAAGAATGGTGCGGTTACAAAGATAGACCCCGTGATCACAGGATTTAGACCTCCTCCTGCTCTGCCAGTTGGCCCGATTCGGACGATTCAAAATACTGACAACGCCATGGCCAGGGCTGCCGGCCCCGTGAGCGATCCAAGAGACGGATACATTTCCGATCCTGTGGTCAATTCAGTGGGTACACAAACCGAAAGTATTCGAATCGGGCAAACCAGGACCGACGGATGGCATGCAGCGCCCGGTAGCTCACGCGCCAGCAAGACAGCCGTGCTGCTTTCTCATGCAAAGAACGCCAGGTTGGAAAAAGGTGCGCTGATTTACCTGCAGATGATCGAGCCTGAGAAGCAGTAGGGCGTTTTCGGAACTGAAAATGAAGGTTTTAAAGATTGGCAGAGCTGTTGGGTTGCCGAAGGATAAAGGGTTATGCGTTTGCGGAACATAGTAATCTTCTCTTTGGGATTGGCGCTTCCATGGTCCCTGGCGGCTCAAGTACGTCCGGCATCGCACGCGCCGGCAGACAATTCGAAAAAGCCGCTTAAATTGCGCGTTTCTCAGGGAGTGGCTGAAGGCCTGGTTCTTCACAAAGTCCCGCCACACTATCCCGAAGAAGCTAAAGAAAAACACATCACCGGAGATGTGATCCTGGGTGTCACCATAGATCATAGCGGTAACGTTTCAGAGTTGAAGGCGATCAGTGGGGATCCGCTTTTGGCTCGTGCGGCGGCAGAGGCAGTTAAACAGTGGAAGTACAAGCCGTACCTGCTAAACGGTGAACCCGTAGAAATTGAGACAACGGTCAGGATCAGCTTTCGGATGTAGTCGCTGGCTAGCCTCCGTAGGTTTTCTTCAGATACTCAGTCACTTCGGCATCCAGCTCTTTATATCCGCCGTGGATGGTATTGCGTAGGGCCGACTCAATCGATTGTCCTTCCCCGAGCCGATGCAGGATGCGGGCAAGATCGCTGATTCCATAAGTGGACGAGATATACTCCACTGAAGCGAGGCTTTCCGCATACGCCACTATGGCCTCAGGCTTTTCCAATTTGTCAAAATCTCCTTCCAGCAGATTCAGCGGCACCTGGTGACCTGAACTATAGAGA
>DASUBD010000175.1:0-4731 GCA_035763445.1 Candidatus Angelobacter sp. | reverse complement strand
CTTGAGCAACAGCGTGACCGTGGACGGAGCCGATAACATTGCGGCAGTCACCGGTTCGCAACGGGCCACCCCTTCACAGGAAGCAGTCAGCGAGTTTCGCGTGGTGAACAACAGTTTTGGCGCTGAGTACGGGCGCGCGCTCGGCGGCATTGTGAATATTGTCACCAAGTCGGGCACCAATGATCTGCATGGCTCCCTCTACGAATACATTGAGAACAACGCCATCAATGCCAACTCAATTCTGACTCTGCCGGGATTTGACACCCTGCAGCAGAACCAGTTTGGCGCAACTCTCGGAGGCCCGCTGCAGAAAGACAAAACATTCTTCTTTGTGAACTATGAAGGGCAGCGCCGGGCGCAGTCGCCCACTTATCCGGCCATTCTGGTGCAGAACCTGGCGGCGATAAATGCCGTTAAGCAGAGCTTTGGACTTGCTCCGGAAGATCTCAACGTGAAGAAGACAGCCGACATCGACAACGGCTTCGTCAAACTCGACTATCAGCTCAACCAGAAGAACCATCTCGCTGCCCGCTACAGCATCCAGGACGGAACTGACCTGAACATGCTGGTAGGTGAGACGCTGGACGGAGGCGGCATTGGCGCGCCGAGCAGCGGCCGTAACGGATTGCTGCGCGACCAAGCCATTGTGGGCACATGGGACACGCAGCTCGGACCCAATCGCAATAATGATGCACTTCTACAGTGGGCGCAACGCAATTACGGATTCCCGGGCGTAACGGGACAGCCGAACCTTGATGTTCCGAACGTACTGTTGTTCGGCCATAACTTTGGAGCGTTTGACCGTTACGACGAAAAGCGCACGCAACTTTCAGACACCTTCTCCCTGATCCACGGAAAGCATTACGTCAAGTTCGGCGCAGACGTGAACTATGTGCAGAACTTTGTGATCAATCCCGGCTTCACGCCCGCGCGCGTCATCTTCCCCAGTCTTGATGACCTGCTGGCCTCCGGCAAAGCGGGATGGGGAAGCAATCCGTGCCCTCCGCCGCTGGTGGGGCTGGTTGCGCCCTGCATTGCGGCTTTCTTCTGGGGAGCGCCCATTGGGCCGGGACCATTTGATCCGAACGCTGCGTCTCCGTCACTGCCCACAACATGGGCGAACCCATTCCAGCCGTCGTTGATCGATAATTTCTCATTTAACCTGAACCACAGCTATTTCGGCTTCTTCGCGCAAGACCAGTGGAAGCTCACGCCGACCCTGACCATCAACTACGGACTGCGTTATGACTGGGAGACCGGGCTAGGCTTTTTCGTCAATCCATATCGCAAGGAATTCCAACCCAGAGTCGGGCTGGCGTGGGCGCCGGATTCGAAGACGGTGGTTCGCGCGGGCTACGGAATCTTCAACGATCGATACAACCTGACATTCTTCTTTGTTCCCTCACAGCAGCGGCCGCCAGTAATCGCCGGCCTGCCCACCAATAACAACCAGACAACGGGCGAGTGGATCCTGAACAGTATGTTCCTGCCCACACCGTGCGTGCTGGCTGGCTGTCCGACTCCACCCCCGGGTTCTCCTCTGCCTCCGGGAACCGTGCCGCCGCCGCTGCTGGCATCAGCGTTTGAGAATCTGATCAACAACGGATCATTCCCCAACAACTCGCTGTTCGTTCAGGGTGGAACCATGGTGGACCGCAACCTGATTCCGCCATACTCCGAGCAGGCAAGCCTGGAGATTGACCGCGAAGTTGCGAAGGGGCTCACGATAGGCCTGGGATACCTGTTTGTTGCAGGTCATCACCTGGTGCGTCCCATTGACTTGAACGTTGGCCCGCCAGTGGGAAAGGAGGTGGGTACGGGCAAAGACATTTACGCCTTCGCCATCAACGATCCGAATATCCCAGCGCCTCCGTTCGGATCCAACGGCACGAATGGAATATTTTATTTCACTGATTCCAGCGGCAACTCCGTCTATCACGGCGTCACGCTGCAGGTAATTGAGAAAGCCAGCAAGTATTTCAAGCTGGATGCCAATTACACCCTCTCTCACACGCTGGACGATGGCACGTTCGTGACTTTCGTCAGTACTCCGCAATCAAACGCGCAACGCAACCTGGAGCGCGCCAACTCCAACCAGGACGCGCGGCATCGTTTTGTTGCCAACTTTGTGGCGAACACGCCGGATCACGGCCTGTTGCGCTACTTTGAGTTGAGCAGCATCGTCACGTTGCAATCGGCGCGCCCGTTTACGTTGTTTGTGGGATTTGACGCGAACAATGACGGCAACCCGGTGACTGACCGCGTGGGCAATTCTCCGCGCAACAGCTATCGCGGAGACACGCTGAAGACCGTGGATATGCGCCTTTCGCGCACATTCCATCTCAGCGAGCGCAAGCGGCTGGCAGTTTCGTTCGATGCTTTCAATGTTTTCAACCAGACCAACGTGGATGAAGTGTTCTCCGTTTATGGGGCGCCAGATTTCATTCCCGGCCAGGTACCGACGCACTTTGGCGACGGCATCAGTGGTCCCAGCGGCGGGGTTGGGGTGCCGCGAACGGTCTTCAATCCCCGACAATTCCAGGGGGGACTGAAGTTCACCTTCTAAAAAAATTGGTCCTCGCTCGCCGGTTGCTTTAACAGGCAGCCGGCGATTTTTGTTGGCCGACCAGGCGGACCACGAGAAAAGTAAGATTTTTTTGTTGACATTGGGTCAACGGTACCGCAATATCTTGGGTGTAGGGCAGCATGCACGCAAGATTTAGGCTGCTCGGTTCAAAAAGGCCTAAGGAATCAAATTTTCCAAGGAGGAACTTCACGAATGGCAACGAAGAAAAAAGCTGCGAAGAAAAAGAAGAAGTAGCTAAGTCGCGGAGCCAAGTCTCCGTCAAGTTCATTTCAAGGGAAATAGTGATACGGGTGTTCAACAATCGAACACCCATTTTTATTTGGTGCGGTGGCCTTATTGGTTTTCAATCGCAGGTTGTACGATTTCATTCTCGCGTGCTTCAATTAAGACTTGATTTTGAAAATGCATTCAAAGCGTAAAAGCAAGACCGCATTTTTTCTGTTCATCTTGATTGCGGCATTCCTTTCGCTCACGATTGCCGCGATAGCACAAAACGATTCCGCACGTTCTGATGCCACCGCTGACAGCGGCGAAGAGATCATTCCTTTTCTCAATCAGACGATCGAGTGGTACCGGCAAATCACGGTGCAGCAGCAATTGGCGACGGAACCAAGCGATGTGCTGTTTCTCAATGACAACCGGCAGATTGCTGACCAGGTGGTGCGACTCTCTTTTGACTATGCACGTGCTCGCGCGCAGGCGTTGAGCAATGAGGCACCCGCAAGCAGCTCAAGCCAAGGCGGACAGACTTCACAGTACCAGCGGCTGGCGGATGCGGCCAACAAAGCCGACCAGCAGGTTAAAACTTCGCAGCAGGAAATTGATACTCAGCGGCAGAAGCTGGCCACTGCGACCGGAAAGAAACGCCGAGAACTGGAAGCGCTGCTCGCAGAAACGCAGAGCGAGCTTGACCTGTTTCAGGTGCGTCGCGATGTACTGCGCAGCATGCTGCAGTTTGCCACAGGAGCTTCCGGAGCGGCCGGCGGAGGAAGCCTTTCCGCGCGCATTGATGAACTGGCCAAAACGGTGCCGGTAGCATCCGTGAATCCCAAATCGACGTCGACTGATAATGCGGCGCAAACCAACAGCAGCAATAATCTTTCAGTAGCGGCCAAGGAGCGGAAGCAAGAGCCCACGGGAATGCTGGCGCTGATTGAGGACATCATTGCCGTACGGCGCAAGCTGACCTCCCTGGAGGACAACATTCGCCTCACAGATCAGCTGGCTCAGGCTTCAAAAGATCTGCGCACGCCGCTAATCGCCAAGGTGCGCGAACTCACCCAGAAAGGCAACGATCTGGCAGCACAGGCGGATTCCTCAGATACTGCGGGCCTTCTGCAGGAACAAAAAGACCTGCAAGCCCTCACCCAGGAGTACAAGCAGCTATCTGCGAGTGTGCTGCCGCTGGGCAAGCAGAACATCCTGCTCGACCTTTATAAGCGGAGCATGGGGAACTGGCGGAATGCTGTGGACAGCGAGTATCGGGCGGAAGTTAAGAACCTGATGCTGCGCCTGGGCTTGCTGGCGGTAATTCTGGGAGTTGTGCTGGGGATGTTTGAGCTCTGGCGGCGGGCGATCTATCGCTACATCGCAGAGCCACGGCGGCGTTACCAATTCCTGCTGCTGCGGCGAATCGTCTTGTGGATTGTGATTGCCATCGTGATCGGACTGGCGTTTGCCAGCGAAATAGGCGCGGTAACCACATTCGCCGGATTGCTGACGGCAGGAATTGCGGTGGCGTTGCAGAATGTAATTCTCTCAGTCGCCGGATACTTCTTTCTGGTGGGCAAGTACGGAGTACGCGTGGGAGACCGGGTGCAAGTTTCCGGCGTAACGGGCGACGTGGTGGACATCGGGCTGGTGCGGCTGCACCTGATGGAGGTCACCGGTGGGGCTACGCCGAGGCCGACCGGAAGAGTGGTGGTATTTTCCAACGCCGTGGTTTTCCAGGCCAATGCAGGGCTCTTCAAGCAGATTCCGGGGACCAGCTTTTTGTGGCATGAGATCACGCTGACTCTGGGACCGGAGACGGACTATCGCGCGGCGGAGAAGCGTCTGCTGGAAGCGGTGAATCATGTCTATGACGAGTACCGGGAAAAAATGGAGTTGCAGCGCCGCAGCATGGAACGCGCGCTCAACACCGC
>DASUBD010000174.1:0-2266 GCA_035763445.1 Candidatus Angelobacter sp. | reverse complement strand
CGGCATGCCGCAAAAAGCAAGGCGGAGCGAGAGCAAGCTGAAGGAGACGGAGGCTGCGATTCATTTCAAGTGAGCAACTAGCAATTGGCAACTAGCAGTTAGCCAAACCTGCTGTCGCGACTCTTCTCTGGCTAATTGCTATTTGCTATTTGCTATTTGCTATTTGCTAACTGCTTTCTTATGCCCCAAGCAACCTATCTCGAAGCAATCCGGCAAGGACTCTGGGAAGAGATGGAGTCCGACCCCAGCGTCTTCTGCATTGGCGAAGACATCGGCATTTACGGTGGCGCTTTCAAAGTCACTGACGGGTTTATCCACCACTTCGGCCAGCAGCGCGTGATCGACACGCCTATTGCCGAATCAGCCATTGTCGGCGCGGCATTCGGCGCTGCACTCACCGGCATGCGTCCCGTCGCCGAATTCCAGTTCATGGATTTCATCGGCTGCGCCTTCAACCAGATCGTGAACATGGTCGCCAAGTCTCACTACCGCTGGGGCGCGCCTGCTCCTCTGGTTCTGCGCGGGCCCTGCGGCGGGGGCGTGCACGGCGGCCCGTTCCACTCGCAAAACCCGGAAATGTACTTCGTACACACGCCGGGCATGAAGGTTGTCGCACCGGCCACGCCCGCTGATGCCAAGGGCCTGATCAAGTCCGCCATTCGTGACAACAATCCTGTTCTCTTCCTTGAACACAAATTCCTTTACCGCCGGATCAAGGATGAAGTGCCCGACGCAGACGTTACGGTTCCCATCGGCAAGGCGCGCCTCCACCGCGAAGGCCGCGACCTGAGCATCATCACTTACGCTGCCATGGTGCACACGGCTCAGGAAGCCGCAGACATTCTGGCCAAAGCTGGAATTGAAGTTGAGATCCTGGACTTGCGCACGCTCTCGCCGCTCGATCGCGACGCCATCACGCAAACCGTAAAAAAGACTAACAAGGTCATCCTGCTGCACGAAGATACGCGCACCGGAGGTCTCGCCGGAGAAATTGCCGCCATCATCAACGAAGAAGCCTTCGACGATCTCGACGGGCCCATTGTGCGCATCACCTCGCTTGATACGCCGGTTCCCTTTTCGCCACCGCTTGAGCATTACTTCCTGCCCAAGGTGGAGGATGTGGTGCGCGAGGCGCGAAAGCTGCACAGCTATTAATGGGATTGCAGGGAATTCACAAGCAACAGCTCACATGTAGATAACGTACGAGCTGAACCACAAAGAGCTGGGCAGGGTGCCCGGCGTGCGCGCGGTCAGGATCACATTGAAATCAGACGAGACCGGCAGCGTATCCAGCACGGATTCTGTGCTCTTCGCCGGCTGAACGACGGCAAGGTAACGAAGAAAGTCTTCCAGGTGCATGCCGCCGCCATATTCTGAACCGGCAAAGGAAAGTTCCACGTTCTCCGTATTGAAGTGGCAGGCAAGCGTGGCCGCCAATGAGACAGCGCGTTCATAAGCTGTTGTTGTCACCCGCCCCGGCTCCGGATTATCGAACACCAGTCGCAAACGGCGCTCGTCCTCACGGCTGTATTCCCGCACCTTCAGGCTGCCGGTCTTGGCTGTGGCTTTCCAATCCAGGTAGCGCGCCGAATCGTGGGGTGTGTATTCCCGAATCAGGTAGAGTTCGCTGCCGCGCCCGCGCGCATAGGAAACAAATTCTCCTGTAATCATAGGCAGCACGTCCAGCATGTCATTCGATTGCAGCAACGCGGGATAAACCAGCATTGCTCGCTGCAGGTCAATCTTGCGGCTTTTGATCAGGAACGAAAACGGAAAACGCGTGGCAACGCTGAACGAATCCTGTGAATAGAGACCCCGACGGGGGAAGATCAGCTCCACCTGCGCCTCCGCTGTATCGCGCGGCGCCAGATATGTGAAGTACACGGGACGGCTGAGAATCTCGGCAGGTGGCTCGACGGGAGGCCTGCGCCGGAGAGTCACGTCAGGCAAACGAAACCATTGCTGCTTCCGCGGAAACACAAACTCCGTTTTGCTCCACTCCCATTCAAGCGTTTTCTTCTTCTTTTCTGTTGGAGTAAAGACCTTGATTGAAAAGGCGGGCATCCATAATCGAGGATTGGTCAAACACACCCGGACTGCCACTGGCTTTCCGGCAAATGCGTTCTGTGGCATTGCCAGGTCCAGATCCAGCCGCCGGAGCACAGCCGCTGAACCCAGACCGGAAACGATAATGGCTGCCAGCATGGCAGCCAGCACGATAAACAGCAGGTTGTTGGCTGTATTCAGGGCCGCAATGCCGATCACC